>JBKKAI010000613.1:0-4842 GCA_046714815.1 Terriglobia bacterium
AAGCTGGACAAGCCGCCGCCGAAGAAGTTGCCCAGGTCGGCGGCGAGAAAAGGGACCCAGAAGCCCACCAGCGTCTCCTCGAGCATGAAGCCCTTGCTGACGAGGAAGATCGCGAACCAGTCGGCCACCAGGAACCAGTAGGGATCGAGCAGCCGCGCGAAGATAATGCCCCAGGTCTGCGGCAGCTTGAGCAGCGCGATCCATCCGGGGTGCCGCCCCTGGGGACCGGAGTCGGGCGCGTCGCCGCGGATCAGGCGCAATTCCTCCGGGGCCAGGCGCGGGTGCAATTCCGGAGCGTAGTAAAGCAGGCGCCAGGCAACCAGCCACAGGCAGCCGAGCATCGCCGTTATGACAAATACGGGCCGCCAGCTCCCGAAAGCATGATAGAGCCAGACCACCAGCGCCGGCGCCACCGCCGCGCCGATCGAGGAGCCGCTGTCGAACAGCGCCACCGCCCAGCCGCGCTCGCGGCTGGGAAACCACTCGGCCACCGCCTTGGTCGCCGCGGGCCAGTTCGGCGCTTCGCCGATGCCGAGCAGAAAGCGAAAGAGGCGGAACGACCACAAGCCCGTCGCCAGCGAGTGCAGCGCCGCGGCCACCGTGTACCAGGCCACGGTCAAGGTGAGTCCCTGGCGCGTCCCCAGCCAGTCCACCAGGCGCCCGCCCAGGGCCTGCATGATGGCGTAGGCGATACGGAAGGAGACAACGATGCTGGCAAAATCCGTGTTGCTCCAGCCGTACTCGGTTTTCAAATACGGCGCCAGCACCGAGAGCGTCTGCCGGTCAATGTAGTTAATGACAGTGGAGGCGAACAGCAGCCCGCCGATCCACCAGCGCAGATGCCGGATGGGGCGCAAACCCGATGCGGTGGATGGCGAGGGTGTCATCGTTGCGGTGGCACCGGCATTCCTGCCTGTGCGGTCCTTCCGGGCGGCACAGGCAGGAATGCCTGTGCTACTTGCGGCCGAGCACGACCAAGGCGGGTTAGAATCGTATAACGGTGCGAGTCTTCACGGGTATTCTGATTGTGGTTTTTTTTCTGGCGGCGGTGCACCGCTCGGCGCTCTGCCTCCGGGCGCAGGAGCCGGCCGTCGTCTACATTTGCCCGATGGACGCCGGAGTGCGGCAAGCGGCGCCGGGCAAGTGTCCGATCTGCGGCATGGCGCTCGCTCCCTCGACGCCGGGGCAGTTTCTGCGCTACGTGCTGCGGGTGGAGACGGCGCCGCGCGCTGTCCGCGCCGGACGGCCGCTGGCGCTGAAGTTTACGCTGACGCACCCGAAAACCGGCGAGCGCATCCGCGACTTCGCCCGTGTCCATGAGAAGCTGTTCCACTTGTTCATCGTCGGCCACGACCTGGAGACGTTCGCGCACGTCCACCCGGAGCAGCAACCCGACGGCACGTTCCGGCTGAAGACGACGCTGCCGAAACCGGGGCATTACCAGCTCATCGCCGATTTCTTTCCCCACGGCGGCACGCCGCAAACCATCCAGCGCGCGCTGGTCACCGCCGGTTACACGACGGACCTCCGGCCGGCGAAGCTGGTCCCCGACCGCGAATGGGTGCGCACGGAAAGCGGGCTGCGCATCGAGCTGAAGCGGCAGCCGCTGGTGGCCGGCAAGGCGGTGCTGCTCAGCGCGCTCGTGAGTGACGCCCGTAGCGGCGCTCCCGCAACGGATCTCGAGCAGTACCTCGGCGCCTGGGGACACATGCTGGTAATGAGCGCCGACCTGGCCGATGCGGTGCACGTTCATCCCGCGCCGGAGACAAAGGCGGGCGGCCCCGAGGTGGTGTTCGAGACGCGCTTCCCGCGGCCCGGAGATTACCGCGTGTGGACGCAGTTCCAGCGCAAGGGAGAAGTAGTGACGGCGGCGTTTACGGTGCGCGCCGAGCCGCTCGATGCCGAGTTCCTGAAGCGGCAATAGTCAGTTCGGCCCCCGCGCCTCCGCCACCGCGCACCTCCAGGCGCGCGCCGCGGGGCAACGCCACCGGCTCGCGAAAGCGGTAGGTAAAGGGATGGCGGGACTGGAACGCGCGGATCCACACCAGCGTCTCGCGCGAGCCGTCCGGCCGGATGGCCCGCACTTCCACCGGCGCGCCGTCGGCGGCGAACGGACGCACCGCAACCGCCCGCACCGGCTGCTTCAGGACCAGAGTCCGTTGGATCATCAGCAGCGTTCCCGCGGGCAGCGTGGCGGCTTCCGCCGATGGAGCGGCCGGCGGCGTGGGCGCCAACGCCGCGAGCAAGTCTTTCGGATCGCCGCGGGGAACGCCGCCCTCGGCCCAGGAGACAATCAACTCGATTTCAAACGGCGTCAGCGAGCGATCGTTTTCGAAATCGCCGAAGCCCTTGGCGGGCGGCCAGGGAGGCATGCGTTCTTCGAGCACTTCGTCGCGGATCGCGGTGGCCCAGGCGCGCGCCTCTTCGTAGGTCTCGAGCGGAAACGCCGTGCCGCCGCTGCTGTGACAGCCGGCGCAGCTCTTCGCGAAAATCCGCGACAGCTCCTTGGTCCAGGTGACCTTCGTGGTGATGGGTTGGTGGGCGTCCGCCGCCGGTGGAAGCGCCCACACGATAGGCGCGACAAGCAGGAAACCGATGCCCGGTTTCGTCCGAAGTTTAGTTCGAGGCACTCGCTGCGGGCGCCGGCAGCGGCGCGGCGTCAATAGCCACGGTGACCCAGCCGATCAGCATCTCCTCCCAGGTCTGGTCGCCCCAGCGGACTTCCTTGCTCGGGTCCGGGTTGTACTTGTTGCGCGCCGAGTTGTCGAAGTGCGCGGTACAGTCAATTCGCGAGTCTTTCGGCAAATGCAGCGGCTGCGCCAGCTTGTAGGAGGTCTGCCAGTTGAAGTCGTACTTAGGCACCGACAGAAGCGTTTCGGTGCGGCCGTCGGGCAAGGTCAGCTTGTAGGTGAAGTCCTTGCCGCGGTAATGCATGTGCGGCATGAAGTCGAGCAGGGTGACATCGCGGCTGAAAGTGAAGCAGGAAGCCGCCTCATAGTTGGGATCGCCGGGAGGAATCACGATGCGCTGGTTCATGATGGGCATGGTCTGGACGGTGCGCGTCACCGGGCCCTTGGCGAAGATCAGGCCGATCCTGGTGTCGCGGTCCACAGCGGCCTTGCCGTTGGGGGTGTAGTGCAACTGGAACATGATGCGCGAACCGGCGCGGATCAGGCGCGCCGTGCCCGGCGGTGATACATAACCCTGCAGGCCCGGCGCCCAGCCGACCAGGTGAACCCCCTGCTCGCGCGGCTCACGCCCTTGTTTCTGGCGCTCGGCGTAGCGCTTGATGGCCTCTTCGTCGGGACGGGCCTGCGCGCAGGAGGCGCCCAGGCGCTCGCGGGCTTGCGGCTTCTCGCCCTCCGGCGGCAGCACGAACGCGATCACGTGGTGCACAACCTCGCGGTTGCCCGGCCGAACCTCGGCTCCCGACACCCACTTGTCCTCGGTGAAGTTGGTGGGTGAGATCAAGTACTTGTACTCCACCGTGCCCTCGGCCGGGACGTCGAACGGACGCGGGATGGTGATCTCGGCGTCGGGCTTGCCCATGTTCCAGCCCTCGACGAAATTCGCCGGCGGCGGCATATCTTTGGGGTTGCCCTCGGGAGCCCCGGCATTCACCCACGCGACGATGGTGCGCACCTGCTCGTCGGAGAGCCGCCGGTCGTTCGCGAACTTGCCGACATGCGGGTCGGCGTGCCACGGCGGCATCTTCCGCTCGACCACCGCTTCGCGGATGGCCTTGGCGAACGGCCGCACCTGCTTATAGTTGGTGAAGGACATCGGAGCGATCTCGCCGGGCCGGTGGCAGGTGACGCAGCGCCCGTTCAGAATCAGCGCCACTTCTTTACTGTACGTCGGCGCATTACCGGCGGCGGCGGCCACGGCGGCCAGCGCCAAACACAAAACAGCGGCAGTGCAAAGTCTCTTCATCCTGCTGTGCTCCGATCGGCGATTTCGTCCCCGATGAACCGCCATTCATTATACAGGGTCAAGTCAAGCAGCGCCGTGGCAAAGTGCTTGGGCTTACTCGGAGGCCCGCGGTGGGACGGGGGCCGGGAGCTGAATATCGGCGGTGAAGGTAATGTAGCCGATCATCATCTCTTCCCAGGTCTGGTCGCCCCAGCGGACTTCCTTCAACGGGTCGGGGTTGTACTTGTTCCGCGGTGAGTTGTCGAAGTGCGCGGTGCAGTCAAGGCGCGTGTCCTTGGGCAGGTCGAGCGGCCGCGCCAGCTTGTACCAGGTCTGCCAGTTGAAATCGTATTTCGGCACCGAAAGCAGCGTCTCGGAGCGGCCGTCCGGGTAAGTGACGCGGTAGGTGAAATCCTTGCCGCGATAGTGCATGTGCGGCATGAAGTCCACCAACGTCACATCCCGCGACAAGGTGAAGCAGGAGGCGGCTTCGTAATTGGGGTTGCCCGCCGGAATGCGGAATTGCTGGTTCATGATCGGCATGGTGTAGACGGCGCGGGTGACCGGTCCCGTCGCGAACGTGAATCCCACCTTGGTGCTGTTGTCCGCCATGGCTTTGCCCTTCGGCGTGTAGTGCAACTGGAACATCAGGCGGGAGCCGGCGCGGACCAGCCGGGCCGAGCCGTCCGGCGAAGTCATCTCCTGCAGGCCGGGCGCCCAGCCCACCAGGAACATTCCCTGCTCGCGGGGCTGGCGTCCTTCGCGCATCCGTTCCTGGAGGCGCTTGATGGCTTCTTCGTCGGGGCGCGCCTGCGGGCACGACGTGCCGAAGCGCTGCCTTGGCGCCTGCGCCGGAGGCTCGCCCTCCGGCGGCAGCACGAACACGATCACGTGGTGCACCACTTCGCGGTTCCCGGGCCGGATTTCGGC
>JBKKAI010000614.1:0-3424 GCA_046714815.1 Terriglobia bacterium
GGTTCGCTCCTTATGCCGTTGCCATGCGCTATGACAGCTTTTTTGATCCCGACCGTGGTGAGGTCGTTGCCGGTCTGGAGGCCGTCAAGAAGTTTCGTACCTTCATTTTCGCTCATCTTCCGCCGGAAATTCTGCCGTGAAGGAGTTGCTGGCCGGCTGCTGCCTGCTTGCTTTTCACTCCCGTTCTTCATGCCGAGTGGAATCCAGCCCGCGATAGCTGCGCCGGCATGGAGCATGTCATGGGCCACTGCCCCAGAGGAAGAAACCACTGCTCGCACTCCAAGTGGCCGGATACCTGGCAAAATGCGTGGCAATGCCTGAGGCACAACACTCAGACTTTTTCGGGCAAGACGTATGGCTTGCGGTACGCGCGCCGCAGATACCGGTTCGCTTCTTCGTCTCCGACAAACCTCTCCGTGTTCGGGTCAAACTGGAGCTTTCTGCCGGTTCGGAAAGAGATATTCGCCAGGTGGCACAGCGCGGCCGACATGTGCCCTTCCGCGATGTCGCAATACAGCTCCTCCCTCTTTCGCGAGCGCACGCACTCGATGAAGTTCTCGAAGTGGCTGGAGGTCTTCTCCGGCTGGCCGTTTATGGCCGGCCCGTCGCCGTAGCTGGGCTGCGGGAAGCTGGCGTTGGTCGTCGCCTCGGAGATACCGGCGGGGGGCGTCTCCGGCCCGGGGCTCCTCGGCGTTAATTTGCCGGCGATGGCACGCCAACCCGTAGCGTTACGCTCGGGGTTGCCGCTCGCCGAGCTTACGTATCCCTGCGAGGTGTAGAAAATGTTGTGGGTGCCGCGAGCGCCATCGAATGGCGGCGTGTACAGGTTTGTCAGTTCCACTTCGAGCAACGTGCCGTCCGCGTACTCGAGCGTCGCGGTTTGCACGTTCGGCGTCTCCTGATCGGAGTCCCAGACGTAGAGGCCGCCGGTCGAGTGGACCTTGACGGGGTGCACCTTCTTGTTCAGGCCCCAACGCGCCACGTCGAGCTCGTGTACGCCCGAATTCCCCACGTCGGTTGTGGATGTATCCCAGAAGAAGTGCCAGCCGTAGTGGAACCGGTTCAGGTTGAACGGCCGGGAGGGCGAGGGCCCGAGGAACAGGTCCCAGTGTACGCCTTGGGGCACGGGAGAGTCCTTGACGCGCCCGATACTGCCGCGCGGCTTGAAAATCACGGCCTTCGCGCGGTAGGCCGAACCGAGCTTGCCTTCGTGCAGGAACCGGATGGCGGCGCGCACATCGGCGGCGCTGCGCATGTTCTGGCCGGCCTGTACGATCCGGTTGTACTTGCGGGCGGCGTCCACCATCTTGCGGCCTTCCTCGATGGTGAACGAGACCGGCTTCTCGACGTACACGTCCTTGCCCGCCTGGCAGGCCGAAATGGTCATCAGCGCGTGCCAGTAATCGGGTGTGGCGATCGAAATGGCGTCAATGTCCTTGTTGTCGAGCAGGCGCCGAAAATCGAACTCGGTGGCCGGCCGGTATCCGGCAAGCTTCTCCACTTCACCGGCGCCTTCGGAGAACAGGCGTTCGTCCGCGTCGCACAATGCGGCGACGCGCACGTTGGCCATCTTCGCGAAGGCCCGGTAATGTGACTTTCCACGGCCGTGGAAGCCGATCACCGCCACATTGACTCGTTCGTTCGGACTGCCCTGGGAACGAAGCACTGCGGGGGCGGCGGGCGCGCCCCCCCCCCCGCTGGAGGTGATGTATTTTTTGCGGGTGGTGGGCGGCGTCGCACGTGTCGTCGAAGACATCGTTGTTCTCCTTCCGTCAACTGCTACACTTTGCCGTACATGATAGCGCAGAGCCGCCGCCACATGGGTCCCGAAGTTCTTGCCGGAGGCGCGGCCGGCGATTCGGGCCGGCCCTCCGGCCAGCCAGTCATGACTCGCGCCCGGTTTCTGGCGTTGCTGGTCTGGGCGCCGGCTGTCGCGCTCGGCGCGGGGCAGGCGCCCGCCGCGGTCCGCGCCGGCATGGAGCAGGTGATGGGACCGCTGCCCCGGAAGAAAAAAGCGCCGCTCGACGTGGTGATAACCGAAGAGGTGCGCCTGGCCGCCTATACTCGCAGGAAGCTGAGTTACGTCTCGGAGGCGGGCGACCGCGTTCCCGCGTACCTGCTGTTACCGCACGAAGCGCAGCGCCGCGCGCCTGCCGCTCTGTGCCTGCACCAGACGACGAAACTCGGCAAGGGCGAGCCGGCCGGCGCCGGCGGCAATCCGAACCTGCATTACGCGGCGGAGCTGGCCGAGCGCGGCTATGTCACTCTGGCGCCGGATTATCCGAACTTCGGCGACTACCAGGTGGACGCCTACGCCATGGGTTACGCCAGCGCCACCATGAAGGGCATCTGGAACCACATCCGCGCCGTTGATCTGCTGGAGTCGCTGCGGCAGGTGGACGGCAAGCGCATCGCCGCCGCCGGCCATTCGCTCGGCGGCCATAATTCGCTGTTCCTGGCCGTGTTCGAGCCGCGCATCCGCGCCGTAGTCACAAGCTGCGGCTTTAATGCCTTCGCCAAGTACAAGGGCGGCGACCTGACCGGGTGGAGCCACCGCGGTTACATGCCGCGCATCGCCAGCGATTACGCCAAATCGCCGGAGCGCATGCCGTTCGACTTTCCCGCCATCCTGGCGGCGCTGGCCCCGCGGCCGGTCTTTATCAATGCGCCGCTCCGCGATTCCAACTTCGAAGTCTCGGGCGTGAAGGATTGCGTCGCCGCGGCGCTGCCGGCCTACACGCGCCTGCGCGCCGCCTCGCGACTGATCGCCGTCCACCCTGACATCGGCCACGAATTCCCGCCCGACATCCGCCGCCAGGCCCACGCCTTCCTCGACCGCTGGCTGAACGTCCGCTGAATCATTCCCAGAATAAGCTATCAACCTATTTGAACCTGAAGGAGATATTGCGATGAAAGGGAAAGGCTGGAAGTGGCGCGCGGAAGCGGAAACGCGCCAGGACCTCACGATGCGCATGGTGCATGCGGCGTTTCACCCGGCTGACTAATGGTTTCTCCAATAAGATCGAGAACCATACAGCGGCTATTGCGCTACACTATTTCGCGTACAACTTCATCAACATTCACCGGACGTTGCGTTGCAGCCCGGCGATGGCCGCTGTCCTCACGGATCGATTTTGGGACGAGGCGGATTTAGTTGCGCTGTGGGATAGCAGACGAGCGGAAGATGGAAAGAACAGCCTGACTCGAAGGGGGAACACAATGTTGCAGTGGGAGAAGATCAAATCAAATCTGGGTGTGCATGTATATCGCTCGGCGGTTCCTGGCGGGTGGCTCGTCGTATGCGGGACGCAGGGGCTAACCTTCTATCCAGACCCCAATCACTCTTGGGATGGTTCCAGTTCAAAGTAGCCCATTACCAAGCGCTCGACCAATGCCTGAAAACGTTGAAAGAACTGATACCATG
>JBKKAI010000615.1:0-5705 GCA_046714815.1 Terriglobia bacterium
GGTCGTGCCGATCATTGCGGCCTCATTGCCCGGAAACCCGCGCACAGGCAGGTCACTCCGGGCCAATCCTAGCCAGCGCCTGACGGCAAGTCAAACTTGGCTAAATGTCTTGACATCGGCGCGGAGCTGGGCGATACCTTGCTCAGGTTTTTCGCGCCCGCGCTGAGGAGGTGGTGATGCAGGGGCCCTTCTGCCGCTTGTTTGTTTCCGCGACGCTTCTGATCGGCATGGCCGCACAGGCGCAGACCGGCGCCGGCTCGGTGAAGGGAACCGTCTACGACGCGAGCCGCGCGGCGGTGGCCGGCGCCAGGATCACGCTGACGAACCAGGCGACGAATATTTCGCGAGATGCGGAGAGTTCCGCGGGCGGAATCTACAACCTCGCCGCCGTTCCCCCGGGCTCCTACAAGCTGGTGGTCGAAGCGCCCGGGTTCAAGAAGTGGCTGGGAAACTTTCTGCTGGAAGTCGGGCACACCGCGGTCGTGGACCCGGTGCTCGAGGTCGGCAGCGTGGAGACCGTCGTGGAAGTGGCCGGCGTCGCGCCGGTGATCACCACCGAAGGCATGGCGGTGGCCGACGTGAAGGACGCGCTGCGCATCCACCAGTTGCCGCTCAACGGCCGCGCCATCACCAACCTGTTCGTCCTAACCCCGGGCGTGGAAGGCGCCGACCCCGGCAGCCCGCGCGTGAACGGGCTCAAGGTCGGCTCGCTCGAGATGCTGCTCGACGGTGTTTCGGTAGTGGACCGTTTTGGCGGCGGCATGTCGCGCGTGCAGCCGGGCCTGGACACCATCCAGGAGTTTCGCATCGAGACTACCGGTTCCAGCGCGCAGTATTCGCGCCCGGCGACGGTGACGCTGGTCACCAAGAGCGGCACCAATGCGCTCCACGGCGGCGTTTTCGAAACGCACCGCAACAACCGCGGCGGGCTGCGCGCCCGCACGCGCCAGGACGGCAACATCCCGTCGAAGCTGATCCGCAACGAATTCGGCGCTTCGGCCGGCGGCCCTGTGCGTCTGCCCTGGCTCTATGACGGCCGTGACAAGAGCTTCTGGTTTTTCGCCTACGAAGGACTGCGGAACCGCCAGCAACGCTTCCAGCTCGACGTAGTGCCGACAGCGGCGATGTGGGACGGCGATTTCAGCCAGATCATTGACACCAGCGGCCGTCGAACCACGATCTATGACCCGCTCACCACCGATGCCAGCGGCCTGCGCCAGGCCTTCCCCGGAAACATTATTCCCCGCGCGCGCCTTCATCCTTTTTATGGGGTGATGAAGTCCATCAGCCACCTGCCCACCCGGGACGTGAATCCGTACCAGGGGCAGAACCTCGCGGAGTTTTATCCCGACCTGGTGAACACCGATACGATTACCCTGAAAGGCGACCACCGCTTTTCCGGCCAGGACAGCGTGTCGGGGACCTTCAGCCGCTCGCGGCGCAACGCCCAGTTGTTCGGCGGGCGCTTCGGATCGCCGCCGCTGGGCGTTTCCGACGCCTTCGGCACCGGCCGGTCGGACTCGCGCACCTATACCACCTCGCTGCGGCACACGCACATCTTTTCACCGCGGCTGTTGAACGAGCTGCTGCTGGCCGGGCACCGCTCGCCGCACGGCTCGGGAACGCTGGCCGATTTCACCAACTGGCCCGATCGCCTGGGGATGCCCAATCCGTTCGGCGTGACCGGCTGGCCGACGATGGGCGCGGGCATCTTCGCATGGGATGCCGACAATCGCCACGACCAGAACCTCACCGCCTACATCGTCGAAGACAACGCCACCTGGAACAAGGGGAAGCATTCGATGAAGTTCGGCGGCAAGGTCCGCTTCGAGTACAACAATGTGCGTGAACTGCAGCAGGCACAGGGTTCGCACTCGTTCGGCGGGGCCTGGACGTCGCTGTATAATCCCGCCGGCGACCAGGCCGTGTCGTTCACCGGCGACGGCCTGGCCTCGATGGCCCTGGGCCTGCCGACCTCGCTGTCGGACCAGTTCAACCGCGGGTTCTTTTACTTCCAGCAAAAGGAGCTGGGATTCTATTTCCATGACAGTTGGAAGGTGACGCCGCGGCTGACGCTGGAGCTGGGCCTGCGATGGGATAAGTGGACCGCTTACCGGGAAAAATACAACCGCCTGGTGAACGCCGACCTCAACCGCTTCACGGAAAAGTTTGAAGTGATCACGCCCGGGAACACGCGGATGGAGGACCTGACGGGTGTGCCGCCGGCGGTGCTGGCCTCGTGGGCGCGGCGCGGACTGACCTGGACAACGGCGCGGCAGGCGGGCTTCCCGGACAACCTGGTGCCTGCCGACAACAACAACTTCGGACCGCGCCTGGGCGCCGCTTACCGGCTCACCGATAAGACCGTGCTGCGCGCCGGCTTCGGCGAATACTTCTGGACCATGCCGCTGGCGCAGATCCTCCAGACCTCGCGGACCAATCCGCCGCTGAACCTTCGGTTTACGAACCCGCTCGGCTCGCTGGACGGGACCGGCAGCTTCGGCCTGCGCACCCGGCCGCGGCCGGAGTTTTTTGTCGGCCAGGCCGGCGTGGACATCGCCGGAATCATCACCATCCCTCCGTCGGCCCAGTCGCTGATGCCCTGGGACGTGCGGGACTGGCGCGATAGCCGCGCCCAGTCCTGGCACTTCACTGTGGAGCGCGAGATCATGCGCGACACCGCTTTGCGGCTGACTTACGTCGGGGACCACGGCCGGGACCTGGAACAGCGGTTCAGCATCGGTGCGCGGGAGGCGGAGTTCAACTATCAGGCGCGCACCGGCCGCCTGGCGCCGGCCAACCGCGACCTGCTGCGCGCCAATCCGAACTGGAGCTTCCGCGCCGCTAACCACACCGGCTACTCGAACACCCACTCGCTGCAGGCCGAAGTGGAGCGCCGGTATTCAAACGGACTGGCGTTCCAGTGGTTCTACACCTTCACGCGGTCGCTCACCACCACCGACGCCGGCGGGTTCACCAGCGGCAATGGAAGCATCAACGCCATTGACGGGCAGCTCGAGACGCCGGAGCGTATCCAGCTTCTGGGCGCGCCGGACCTCAGCTACGACCAGCTGCTGCGGCTGTCGTATTACAACTCGACGCAGATCCCCGCTCAGCGAATTCGCTGGAACGGCATCTACGACCTGCCGTTCGGCCGCGGCCGGCATTTCGGCCGCAACACTTCGGGCGCCCTCGATTTTCTGATCGGCGGCTGGCAGATCGCCACCATCGGCGATTGGCGCGGCGGCCTGTGGCAAAGCGTCGTGAACACCCGCTACCTGTTCGGCGACCCGACGCTCAAGGAATCCGAAAGGCTGCTGCTGACCTTTGCCGGCTTGCCGCGGCGGCTGTGGTTCGCAGGCGATTTCAACCCGAGCCTGGCCAGCAACGTCTCGCAGGAGGCGCTGCAGCGCCTGGTGGCTCTCGACCCCAGGCAGCGGGTGCTTCGCCAACTGGGTCCGAACGCTGATAACCGCCTGCCCCAGCTCCTGGCCAACGGCAGCACGGTGGCCACTCCGATCACCGACACGCTGAACTGGAACGCACGCGCTTTTTATCGCGGGCCGGGCGCCTGGAATAGCGACATCGCCGTTTTCAAGAACTTCCGCATCACCGAGAACGCCCGTGCGCGCCTGTCGGCGGACTTCTTCAATGTCTTCAACCATCCGGTGGATGGCAATCCGAACGCCACCACGGGCCTGCAGGACTTGAGCGTGCAGGCCAACGACGGGAGCGGCAACGCAGCCGGCCCGCGCATCATCCAGTTCTCGCTGCGCTTCGAATGGTAGCCGGCGGCGTAGCACAGGCATTCCTGCCTGTGCCTTGGTTTTCATCTGGCTGGCACGGCGCCAGGCAGGAATGCTTGTACTACGCTTCGTAAGCGACCCCGAGCTCCTTGGCCACGGCGGAGAAACGCGGGTCGGCCGTCCACAACGGCAATCGCCCCACGATTGCGGATGCCAGCAGGTGAACGTCAATCCAGCCGACGCCTCGCCCGTGCAAGCCCCGATCGCGCGCGAACGCGGCCACATCGCGGTGAGGAACCATGCTCGCCTGGTGCATCTGCTCGTAAACGGCCAGGAGTTTTGCGCGGCCTCCCCGGCCGCCGATCAGGAGTTCTCCATAGACCAGCTCATGCCCGGCCACCTCATCGCGACCGAGGAGCGTGTCCAACTCGGCCGCATAGGGAGCTCGATTACAGAGGAACCGGATCCAAACGGACGTGTCTACCAGGACCATCCTGCCGCCTTGCGCCTTGGCGACGGCTTCTCACGACGCCTGGGCACGTCTATCGCGTGAGGCTCCGATCCACGAAGCGCCCGAAGACGCTCGTACGCAGCGTGACGCACGAGGGCCTGCAGGCCCAAACGGACGGCGCCGGTATCCGTGGCCGCCCCGCAGGCCAGTTTCGCCTCCCTCAAGAGTTGGTCGTCAATGTGGAGGGTCTTCTTCATACATACTATTATGCCATAGAAGTATGGCACGTGGAACCGGACGGGGGCGGTCCTCCCAGCGTGAAAAAAAGGATCCAGAGATTTTTCTCTGAGCGCGGTTTCGGCTCTACAGTATGTTGACAGTCAAGGGGATTGGCAAATGAAACAGAACACTTTCGGAATTGTGTTGGCCTGCGCGCTGGCGCTGCTTTCGGCGCCGCCACTTCCGGCGGCCCAGGCGCAAACCGCGGAGAGCCTGGATTTTCTCGCCGGGCTGCCGGACTTCCAGGACATCCGCAAGATGCTTCCCGCATATTTGAACCGGATCGGGCTCGCGCTGCTCGATGAGCGGGAGCGGGAAATCGCGCGGATTTCCGCCGCCGGGGACGTAGCCGGCCGCCGCGCGTACCTGCGCGAGCGGATGCTGCGCTCGCTCGGCGCGATGCCAGAGCGGACGCCGCTCAACGCCCGCGTCACCGGCGTGCTGGAACGGGATGGCTACCGCATCGAGAAGATAATCTTCGAGAGCCAGCCGCGCCTTTACGTAACCGCCAACCTGTACTTGCCCGCGGGCGGGCGGCCGCCGTTTCCCGCCGTGCTGTTTCCCCTGGGGCACGAAACGGGCGCCAAAAGCCATGCGGTGTGGCAGCAGATCCTGGTGACGCTGGCCCGGCGCGGCTTCGTCTCGCTCGCCTGGGACCCTATCGGGCAGGGCGAGCGGTCGCAGTTCTACGATCCCGACCTGCGCGAGTCAAAGCTGGGCCGCGGGCGCTCCACCAGCGAGCACAGTATGCTCGGCGTACAGTGCCTGCTGGCCGGCGACAGCCTGGCCCGCTACACCATCTGGGACGGGATGCGCGCGCTCGACTACCTGCTCTCGCGCCCGGAAGTGGACCCCAAGCGCGTCGCCGTCACCGGCAATTCCGGCGGCGGCACGCACACGGCTTACCTGGCCGCGCTTGACGACCGCATCGCGGTGGCCGCGCCTTCCTGCTACCTGACATCGTGGCGGCGGCTGCTCGAGACCATCGGGCCGCAGGACGCCGAGCAGCATTTTCCGCCATCGCTTGCCGACCGGCTGGATCACGCCGATTTCGTCCATGCCTTCGCGCCCAAGCCGTACCTGATCCTTTCCGCTATCCGCGACTTCTTTTCCATCACCGGGGCCCGCGCGACGTTCGAAGAAGCGCGGCGTGTCTATTCATTGCTGGGGGCGGAGCAGAAGCTCCACATGGTGGAGGCCGACGACGGCCACGGCTACACCGCGCCGCG
>JBKKAI010000616.1:0-2726 GCA_046714815.1 Terriglobia bacterium
CCGCGGCGATCACCGAGATCATCACAAACACCACGAAGAAAGCCGAGCTGATGGAGCGCCACAGCGACTGGTACGTATCGGGCGTTCCGATGTAGAAATCATCCTTGGCGTCCGGCGGGACGTGGCGGCGCGCGCGCAGCAGCACCCGCACCTGGTCCTGCGCCGCCTGGTAGGCGGCCTCCCCCGGCGCGCGGATCTGCAGGCGCAGGCTGTAGCGGGGGCCGCGCAGCTTCAGGTATACCGGCAGCGGCACGATCACAAAGTTGTCCTGCTCCTGCCCAAGAATCGAGCCGATTTTTTCCACCGTTCCCAACACGCGCAATTCTTCGGGTCCCACCCGCACGATCTTGTCAATCGGGTCGGTGGCGCCGAACAGTTTCTCCACCAGGCCATAGCCGATCACGCAGACCGACGCGGCCTGCTGCTCTTCAAAAGTGCTGAAGAAGCGGCCGGTCTCGATGGTGCGGCTGCCGATGTAGGCCATGTTGGCGGTCTGGCCGAAGATGGCCACGTCGGCCAGGTCCTGGTCCCGGTAGCGCACCCGCGACGGCGTCTCCACCTGCGCGCCCACCGCGGCGCAGTCGCGGCAGCGCTCGCGCATCGCTTCCAGGTCCTCGACGCGGATGTCCTTATTGCGTTGCGCCTTGATGAAGGCTTCGAAATCGGTGATAACCACCGGCGTCTTCGAAACTTCAAAGACGTCAATCCCCAGGTTGGCGATCTTGTCCTTCACGTAGGCGTTGGCGCCCTGGATCAGCGTCATCACGGTGATGAGCGTGGCCACGCCCATCACCAGCCCGAGTTGCGTCAGGACGGAGCGGAGGCGGTTGGCGCGCAGAGCGGCCCACGCCAGGCCCACCAATTCGCGGGGATTCATTCGGCAATAACGTAGCACAGGCATTCCTGCCTGTGCGCGGGTTTTCAGGCACAGGCAGGAATGCCTGTGCTTCACCGGGTTTATTGGCCGAAGGTGACGGCGATGCCGCGCTTGTCGTCTTCTTTTTTACGCACGGCGCGGACCATCTTGCTTTTCAGGTCCATGACGGTGGCCTCGCCCGATGGGTTCGGCGAGATCTTGATGTGCAGTTCCAGCGTGAGGCGCGGGTCGGGGTTGTTGGCGAGCTCGAAGAAAGCGCCCTTCAGGGAAAGGTTTTCGATCACGGTGTGCTCGACGAACGAGAGGCCTTCGGCGTCGCGTCCTTCCACCACCAGCGGAAGGTGAACGGGTTGGCGCTCGGTGAGGCGCCGGTCGGCGGAGAAAAGCTGCACCTTGGCGGTATCGCCGGTGAGGTCAATCTGCAGGCCCTCGGAAGCGGCCGACACGTCGGGGAAGAAGCGGCTGGTCTCGGCGACGATGGAATCAATGATGGCGTCGTTGTGGTCGGGGTCGTGATGAAACAGCACCAGCTTTTTCACACCCGCGTCCTGGGCGATGCTGACCGCCTCGCGCCAGGTGCTGTGCCCCCAGCCCTTCTTGAAGTTTACGTATTCGAGCGGAGTATATTGCGCGTCGTAGATCAGCACGTCGGCGCCCTCGGCAAGCTGGCGGACGTTGCGGTCGGTCTCCGGCACGCCCGGCTCGTTGTCGGTGGCGTAGACGACGACCTTGCCGCCGCTCTCCATGCGGTAGCCCAGGCACCCCTGCGGATGGTTCAGGCGCGCCGAGCGCAGGGTGGCGTCGTTGAACGACAGGCGGTCGGTGGAAAGGTTGTAAAAATGCCGGTGCGCCGCCATCGCCTCCATGTTCACCGGGAAATACGGATCGGTCATCTGTTCTTCCAGCGCGCGCTGCACCGTCTGCGCGTGCGATGGAAACGAGTGAAAGAAGAAATAGTTTTCCGGGTTGTAGAGCGGCTCGAAGAACGGGATCCCCTGGATATGGTCCCAGTGATAATGGGAAAGGAAAACGAAAGCGTTGATGCTGGCGTGGCCGTATTCCTCAAGCAGGCGCTTGCCCAGGGCGCGCAGGCCCGTCCCGCAGTCAAAAATGTAGAGGTCTCCGTTCCCCGTGCGCACCTCCATGCAGGAGGTGTTGCCCCCGTAGCGGAGGTTCTCGCGGGAAGCCGTTGGGGTGGAGCCACGCACCCCCCAGAATCGAACTTTCATCGTTACATCAGCCTCCGAACCCGGTTTCGTGATCGCTTGGGGGGAGGAGATACGAAATCACGCTGATTATATGCTGGACAAGGCCCCAAACAACAGTACCTTGGTCCCAAACGTTCTGGGACCTTTTGGCCCCCTATCGCCCTATCCGGAGCTGCCAGGTCCCAGGCCGATCCCGAACAGGGCCGGGCCGGCCTGCCGCCGTGGTATAACTTTCGAGGGCTCCCGGATTTCCGCTAACTATGACCAAAGGAGAAAGCATGTCGCGTTTCGCAAGATTTCTGATCGTCTGTGCCGCGCTGGCCGCGGCGGCGTGGAGCCAGCAGCCTGCGGCGCCGGATGCGGCAGCCAAAAAGGCGCGCGCGGCTAAAAAAGCGCCACCCACCGAGCAGTGGGTGTCGCTGTTCAACGGCAAGGACCTGGCCGGCTGGGTCAAGGTCGGCAACGAGAAGTGGGTGGTGGAGGATGGCGCCATCTACGGCGAAGGCGTCACCAACGAATACGGCTACCTGGCCACCGACAAGGACTACAAGAGTTTCCACCTCAGCCTGCGCTTCAAGTGCGAGGCCGACTGCAACAGCGGCGTCTACATCCACACCCGCTTTGCGCCCGGTACGGTGCGC
>JBKKAI010000617.1:0-3978 GCA_046714815.1 Terriglobia bacterium
AACGGGCCGCCGCCGCCGAGAGCGGCTCCTAGCACCGGCTGGCCCGAGCGGTCACCGAGGGCGCGGCCGGGCGGGGGTCCCAGCCGCCGGCGCCGGGTGGGTTACGCTCCGGGTGGCCGCCGGCAACGGACTTCCGCGCGCTGCCCGGACTCGGCGTGCTGGCCAACGTCAAGGCCCGCGCCGGCGACCCCGATGCCGCCGGCACCGAGGTGGTCGTCGGCAATCCCGCGCTGTTCGCCGCCCGCGGCATTGCGCTCGACCCCGAGGCCGAGCAGGCCTTGGCCCGTCTGGAAGAAAGTGGCCAGACACCGCTGTTGGTGGCCGCCAACGGCCGCACGATCGGGCTGCTCGGCGTCGAGGACGAGCTGCGTCCCGGCGCGCGGGAAGCCATCGCGCGGCTCCGCGAGATCGGCATCGAGAAGATCGTGATGCTGACCGGCGACCGGCGGCGCATCGCCGAGTCGCTGGCGCGGCAGGCCGGCATCACCGAGGTCTACGCGCAGCTTCTGCCCGAGGAAAAACTGGAGAAGCTGCGCCAGCTCCAGGCCGCCGGCTACCGCGTGGCGATGGTGGGCGACGGCATCAACGATGCGCCGGCGCTGGCCGCGGCCAACGTGGGCGTGGCGCTGGGCGGCACGAGCGTGGACGTCACCGCCGAGGCCGCCGACATTGTTTACCTGGCCAACAGCCTCGACAAGTTCCCGGTGCTGGTCGAGGTGAGCCGCAAGGCGCTGGTCACCGTGCGGCAGAACATCTGGCTGTTCGCGCTGGTCACCAATGCCGGCGCCATCCTGGCCGCCTCCTACGGGATCCTGGGGCCGATCGGCGCGGCGGTGTTCCACCAGGGATCGTCGTTCCTGGTGATGATGAATTCGCTGCGGCTGCTGCGCGACCGGCCGCTGCTCGCCTCGCTCGGTGGAGTGACTGCCTATCCGTTCGTGGTCCGCTGTGGCGCGGCCTGCCGCGCGGCCGCATCGGGCGCGCAGGACCGCGCCGGCGCGTTCGCCGCCGCGCGGCTTTCCGGCCTCGGGCACGCGCTCGGGCTGGGCTGGCGCGAGCGGCGCCGGTTGTGGAAGCCCGCGGCCGTGGTTCTCGCCGCGCTGTGGCTGCTGAGCGGCGTTTACATCCTGCGCCCGCAGGAAACCGCCGTCGTCCAGCGCTTCGGGCGCAAGCTGCTGCCTTATCGCGAGCCCGGCCTGCACTACAAGCTGCCGTGGCCCGTCGAGACGCTGAACCGGCTGGATGCGCGGCGGGTGCGTGTGATCGAGGTGGGCTTCCGCACCATTGGCACGCTCAAAGAAAGCGCCGAACCCGCCGCTTACGAATGGAACGTGGCGCACCGCACCGGCCGCTACCAGCAGAAGCTGGACGAGGCGCTGATGCTCACCGGCGACCAGAACCTGGTGACCACCAACGCCGTGGTCCACTACCTGGTGGACCGGCCCGACGATTACCTGTTCCACTTGTCCGACCCGGAGATGACGCTGCGGGGCGTGGCCGAAGGCGCGATCCGCCTGGGCCTGGGGCTGGCGGAGCTCGACGTGGCGCTGACTACCGGACGCAAAGCGCTCGAAGAACGCGCCCGCGCAGAGATGCAGGCGCGCCTGGACCGCTACCGCGCCGGAGTGCGGGTGCTGAGCCTGCGGCTGCAGGATGTCCATCCGCCGCTGGAAGTGGTGGACGCGTTCCGCGACGTCTCGAGCGCATTCGAGGAAAAAAGCCGCCTGGTGAATGAGGCCGAAGCCTACCGCAACCAGCAGGTGGCGCTGGCCCGCGGCCAGGGCGCCAGCCGCCTCGAGGAGGCGCAGGCCTACCTGCTGGGCCGGACGAATCGCGCCACCGGGGATGCGGAGCGCTTCCTGCTGTCGCAGGCCGCCTATCGCACCGCGCCCGGCCCCACCGAGACGCGCCTGATGCTGGAAACCATGGAACAGGTGCTGCCCGGCCGAAACAAGCTGATCCTCGATACCAACGGCAAAGGAAGGCGCCAGTTGCTGACTATTGATTCGCAAAGCCTGAAGCTGCTGCTGCCCGAAATCGCCCCGCAGCCCGGAGCCCAGGCCGCTCCGCAACCGGTTTTCCCCAGGGACTAAACTTATGAACCCACGCTACCGAATGCCCCTCATCGCCGCCGCCGCGCTGCTTGTGCTGTGGCTCAGCGTATTTACGGTGCCCGAGACCGAGTTCGCCATCGTCACCCAGTTCGGCCGCCCGGTGCGGACCGTCACCCAGGCCGGCCTGCAGGCCAAGCTGCCCTACCAGGGCGTGCTGCGCTTCGACAAGCGGCTGCGCGTTTACAGCCCGCGGCCGTCGGAGTTCCTCACCCGCGACAAGAAAAACCTGGTGATCGAGAACTACGTCTGCTGGCGCATCCAGGATCCGGAGCGCTTCGTGCAGACGGTGGGCGAGACGACATCGGCGGAGATGCGGCTGCACGACATCGTCTGGTCCGGGCTGTCGGCCGCGCTGGGCAACTACGAGCTCGAATCGCTGGTGAATACCAATCCCGAGCGGGCCAAAGGCGAAGAGTTGATGGACACGCTGGCCCGCCACACCGACCGCCGCGCCCTCGAGCAGTACGGCATCGAGGTCGTGGACGTGCGCATCAAGCGCCTGAACCTGCCCGAGCAGAACAAGCAGAGCGTGTTCGCGCGGATGCGCGCCGAGCGCGAGCGCATCGCCCGCCAGTACCGCGCCGAGGGCGAAGAACAGGCGCTGAAGATCCGCGCCGGGGCCGACCGCCAGAAGGAAGAGATCCTGTCCAGCGCCTACCGCGACGCCGAAAAGATCAAGGGCGACGGCGACGCGCAGTCCACGCGCATCTACGGCGCCGCCTATTCGCGCGACCCGCAGTTCTACAAGATGGTGCGCACGCTCGAAGCCTACAAGAAGATCCTGGACGACAAGACCACGGCGGTTCTTTCCTCCGACTCCGAACTGCTGCGGCTGCTGACCCGCGGCCGGGGGAGCGCGAAGTAATGGCCAGCGTCCTCCGAGTCCTGGAAAGGCCGCGGGAGCAGACCGATGCTTCGGCGCCCGCGCCGCGGCGCACCGGCCGGCGCGTACTGATCGGAATCGCGGCGCTGTACGTGGCCGGCGGCATCTACCTGGTGCCGCCCGACCAGCAGGCCGTGGTGACTCGCTTCGGCCGCGTGGCCGATGCGCGCGTGATGCCCGGCATCCATTACGCGCTTCCCTGGCCCGTCGAGCGCGTTTACCGCCTGAAGGTGCGCGAGACCAAGCGGGCCATCGTGGGCGGCGAGGCCGCCGACGAAACGCTGGGACGCTCGCAGCCCTTTCAGGCCCAGTTCCTGACCGGCGACCAGAATGTGCTGCAGATGCGCCTGGTCGCCCAGTACAGCGTCAACTCACCCGCCGACTACCTGTTCCGCGCCGAAAGCATCGAGACCGTTGTGCGCAACGCGGTGGAAACCGAAATGGCGGTCGAGACGGCGCGGCGCGGAGTGGACGCGCTGCTGACCACCGACAAGGTCCAGGTGCAGGAGGCGGTGCGGGCGCGGGCGCAGGCGCTGCTCGATAACTACCGTGCCGGCGTCGAGCTCTCGTCGGTGAACATTGAAACCGTCGCGCCGCCGGCCGAGGTTGCCGAGGCGTTTCGCGACGTGGCCGGCGCGCGCGCCGACGCCGCGCGCATCATCAACGAGTCCCAGGGCTACGCCAACGACGTCGTGCCCCGCGCCCGCGGCGCCGCGCAGCAGCTCGCCGAGAGCGCCGAGGGCTATCGCACCCGCAAGATCAACGAGGCCCGCGGCGACGCCGAGCGCTTCACCAAGCTCGCCGCCGAATATCAGAAGGCCCGCCAGGTCACCTCCGATCGCCTCTACCTCGAGGCCATGGAGCAGATCCTGCCCAGGATCAGGAAGCTGATCGTGGAAAGGGATGTGGACCTGAGCATCTTCCGCCGCCCCGAGTAGGCTGCCGCCGCCGCCGATCCTGGGAACGCGGGCGTCCCGCCCG
>JBKKAI010000618.1:0-5500 GCA_046714815.1 Terriglobia bacterium
AACCGGTGGATGGGTCGAAGCGGCACTCCTTCAGCACTTCCGGCGATGCGGTGTACGCCATGAATCCCAGCACGGTGCTGAATTTCCGTTTCGCCTACAACGCCATCGTGGACTCGTTCGGCGTGCCCGAAGCCACGCTGAAGGAGTCCGACCTGGAGAAGTTCTGGCCCGGCAACGCCTGGTACAAGCCGTACCTGGCCGACCTGCCCGACATCTACTATCCGGGCATCACCGTCCGCGCCTCCTCGTCGGCCACCGTTCTGGGCAAGACCGGCTACTGGTACCAGGAACCCGATTCCTGGAACATCGAATCGAAGATGTCGAAGAACGTCGGGCGCCACTACATCAAGGTCGGCGGCGAGTACCGCAAGGAGAAAGTGAACGCCGCGCGGCCGCGGCCGATGAGTTTCGACTTCTCGCCGGCTCTGACCGCGAACACTTACCTGAGCCCGGACACCACCCTCAGCGGTGACGCCTGGGCCTCGTTCCTGCTGGGTGTTCTGGACCAGAACTCCGTCATCCAGTCCATTCCGATCCAACGTCCCCGTTCTGATTACTGGGGATTCTTCCTCCACGATGACCTGAAGCTGACCCAGTCTCTGACGCTCAACGTGGGCCTTCGTTATGAATACTACACAGCCATGCGCGATGTGGAAGACCGGCTGTCGCGGTTCCTGGATTTGACGAATCCAATTCCGGAGTTCCAGGGAGCGAACGCACCGGCGCTGCCCGCCCAGGCGGTGTCGCTGCGCAGCGCCGCGCCCGTCTACAACGGGGCCTGGATCTTCACTGACAGCGATAACCGCAATTCGTGGAACGCGCCCCAAGGCCTGTTTCTGCCCCGCGTGGGCCTGGCCTGGCGGATCAACAACAGCACCGCGCTTCGCGTGGGTTTTGCGCGGTTCATCATTCCGGCGACGCTGACTGACGGCCTGGATATTCTGGGCAGCGTCTTCTATCCAGGCTTCGATGCCACCACCAATACGCTGGCGCCTCTGCAAGGGGTTCCGCAGCAGCGGCTCTCGAATCCGTTCCCCAGCGGACTGGTGCCGGTCACGGGCACGACGTATGGCCGGTACACCAGCCTGGGGGCAGCGGCCAACTGGTATAACCAGGATTTCCGTCCCGGCGTCAATGACCGCATCAATGTCAGCGTCCAGAGGCAGCTCCCGGGCCAGATTCTGGCCGACATCACCTTCTTCATGAACCTGGGGCGGGACCTTCCC
The DNA here is from genome assembly GCA_046714815.1 of Terriglobia bacterium. GTDB lineage: Bacteria > Acidobacteriota > Terriglobia > JAJPHL01 > JAPKYU01 > JBKKAI01. The sequence continues at coordinate 1,227 of JBKKAI010000618.1, forward strand.
TATACCTACAACCTGAACCAGGTTGACCCGCGGATCGGCTATCGGGTGGGCAACGCCGTCACCGCACCCGTTCCGAATCCATTCTTTAACGTGCTGCCGGCGAACCGGATGCCCGGCACGATCCGTACGCAGCCGAACATCGCGGTTTCCCAGTTGCTCCGCCCCTATCCGCAATACGGCGACTTGAACGAGCGGCTGCGCGACGGTGTCGGCAACCGGTATCGCTCCCTGCAAATGCGCTTCCAGAGACCGTTCGCCAACGGATACAACTTCGTCGTCGGTTACAACTACAACCGCGAGCGGAACCAGGAGTTCTACGACGAGCAGGACAATTTCACGCACACGTTCACCTGGCAGCCGGCCCGCAACGCGCGCCATCGCCTGACCGGCGCGGGAATCTACGAGCTGCCCTTCGGCAAGGGCCGGAGGTTCATGAACAAGGCCCATCCGGTGCTGGACGCCGTCCTGGGAGGATGGTCGGCCACCAGCCTGTTCTCCTACAACAGCGGCCTGTACCTGCGCTTCGGCGGGCTGTTGGTGGAAGGCGACCCGACGCTCGACGACCCGACGCCCGGCCGCTGGTTTGATACGTCGAAGTTCGGGGTCCTGCCGCCGTTCACGCGCCGGACCAACCCGCTGCAATTCGACAACCTGAAGGGCCCACGGTTCGTGAATATAGACGCTTCGCTGGCCAAGGAGTTCGCCATCCTCGAGCGCCTGAGGTTCGAATTACGCGCGGAGGCCTACAACCTGGTCAACCGCTTTCCGGCCAACGATCCGGATGTATCGAGGACTTCGCGAACTTTCGGCCAGGTTATTTCCCAGCGTCCAGGCGTGTTTGGACGCCAGGTCCAGTTCAGCGGCCGATTCATCTGGTAACACGTCACGTCCGGGATTCGCCGCCGCGGGCGCCGGAGCGGCTGTTTCGTAAAGCCGGGCCCTGCGTCGTTGCCTGCTTGATGCTGCTTCTGGCCCGCGGGGCCGCCGGCCAGTACGCCGGAAGCGAGGCCTGCCGGCGCTGCCATCCCCAGCAGGCCGCGGCGCACGCGCAAAGCGGACACGCTCGCTCGCTCTCCCGGCCGGCCCAACACCCGTTTGCCGGCGCTTTCCCGCCTTCGCCCGGCGAGTGGGCCTTTGGCGCCGGCGCGCAGGCCGTCACCTTCGTCAGTCAACTCGACCAGGAGCACTACATCGAGCACGGGCTGAGCTGGTACGCTACATCGAAATCAATGGCACTCACTCCCGGGCATCGTACGCGGGAGGGCGAGCGTTACCGGACGTTCGATCCCAAGGCGGCGATTTTGCGCTGCTTTCAGTGTCATTCAACGGGCCCGTTGCGAATGGCCGCCGGGTACAAGATCGAGCCGTCGGAGCCGGGCGTCCAGTGTGAAACCTGCCACGGCCCCGCCGCGGAGCACGCCGCCTCTCAGAAACCGGTACGCAACCCCGGGCGCCTGTCGGCCGCCGCGATGAACGAGGTCTGCGGCGGCTGCCATCGCATGCCGGCAGCCGCCGGCGACGACACCGATTGGACCAACGCCTGGAACACGCGCCATCAGCCTCTGTACTTGGCCCAGAGCGCCTGTTTCACCAGGAGCAAGGGAGCCCTGTCGTGTCTGTCGTGCCATCCGGCGCACACGCCTGTGGAAGGGAACGCATTCGGCTATGACCGCGCCTGCAGCGCGTGCCATGCCAGGCCGCGCCACAGGACCACGGTCGCCGGGACCGCCTGCACCACCTGTCATATGCCGGCGGTCAGGCCGCAGCCCCTGCTGCGATTCTCTAACCACTGGATCGGGATTTACGCCAAAGGCAGTCCTCTGCGGCCGCGGCCTATCGTCCGGTAAGGGCGGCCTTGATCGCCGCGACGCGTTGGCGCAGAGGGCGTGCATCCTGGCGGCGTCCCATGGCTTCGAACAAATCGGCCAGGTTTTCCAGGTCCACCAGGACCTCGGCATGGTTGGGTCCATAGGCCCTTTCGTCAATCGCCAGGGCGCGCTTGTAGTAGCGGAGCGCGGCGGCGAAATCTTTCCTGGTCCGCAGGATGTCAGCGAGGTTGCTCGATCCGGTCGCCACCCGCGGATGGCCGGCGCCGAGCATTTCTTCCAGAATAGACAGGGCGCGCCGTGCCAGCGCCTCCGCCTCTCGAATACGGCCGGTGGCCAGCAGCACGTTCGCCAGGTTGTTCAGCGTTACCGCCGTTTCCGGATGGCGTGGGCCGAAAGCGTTTTGCTGGATGTCCCGCGCGCGGCGCAGCAACGGCTCGGCCTCCTGGGGCGGGAGCAGTAGCGCCAGGTCGTTCAGCCGCGTCGCGATGCGCGGATGGGCCGGCCCGGACACAGCGTCTTCCTTGGCCAGGGCCCGCCGGTACAAGACAGCAGCGGCATCGCCGTTTCCCTGGGCCACCTCGTGGGACGCCAGTTTGGCCAGGTTGCGCGCGGCCAGCGCAGCGTCCCTGTGTTCGGCAGCGCGGCGGTAGAGCGGCAAGGCCTCCGAGGGAGGCAAAACGGAGGCGAGATTCTCGATGTCTTCGCCCGTCACCTCAGCATCTGGTCCCAGCGTTCGTTCATCAATGGCCAATGCGCGTCGAAAATACGGCTCAGCCGCCGCTTGTTGCTTGTGGTTGCGCAGAAACAACCCGAGATCTCGCATGCTGCTCGCGACCCTGGGATGATCCGGCCCGAACTGCTTCTCGCGTTCCTCCAGCGCCTGCCGGTAGAGCGGCGCCAGCGTCAGCGGGTCCGGCTGTAAGGTAACGAAGAGTGCCAGCGCCCCACACGCCATCGCGCTACATGCCATCACGCACCGTTCCATTCAAGGCCCGGAGAAAGGCGGCGAGGGAAGCCTTCTCTTCCGCGGTGAGTTTCAGTTCCCGAACCTCCGCATCCAGGGCCGGATTCGGCCTGCCTCCCTGGTTGTAGAATTCGATTACATCTTCCAGCGTCTTGAGGCTGCCGTTGTGCATGTAGGGAGCGCGGCGGGCGGCCTCGCGGAGCGTCGGCGTCTTGAACGCGCCGCGGTCGCCGTCTCGGCCCGAGACACGGCTGCGGCCGGGATCGTCGAAATCCCGGCCGTTCCAGCCGACCCCCGTATTGTGGAACTTCTCATCGGTCAGGTTGGGCCCGACGTGGCAGACGACGCAATTCCCCTTGCCGCGAAACACCTTCAGCCCGGCGCGCCCTTCCTCGCCGAGCGCCGTGCGGTCGCCCGCGACGTAGCGGTCATAGGGCGAATCGCCGGCCCGGATCGCGCGCACGTAGCTCGCCAGCGCCTTGGCCAAGCCGGCGACATCGAGGCCGACCCGCGCGGCCGCCTCTTCCACGCTCATGTCCATTTCCAGCGGATTCGCGATCGGCTCGAGGACCTGCTGCTCGAGAGTCGCGTTGCGCCCGTCCCAGAAGAACGACTTCCCGTAGCCGCGGTTGATGATGGCCGGCACGCGCCGCGTTCCTATGCGCCCGAAGACGCCGGAAGAGAGGGGTCTCGAGTCCGTAAAGCTGCGCGCCGGGTCGTGGCAAGTCGCGCACGACAGGCTGCCGTCGCGCGAAAGCCGGGTGTCGCGGAACAGCTTCCGGCCCAGCTCGATTTTTTCCGCAGTCAGCGCGTTGTCGTCGGGGACCGGCATGAACGCGTCGAGTCCCAGCGGCGCCGGCCGGCCGCCATCGGGCACGGCCGCCGCGAGCAGAACGAGGAACAGGAAAAGCCAGCCGTTCATCAGCTTCCAACCTCCGGCCGCGGCATCCTCAAGGGCCGCCGGGATTCGGCCCGTAAAACTTCCAGGCGGTTTTGAAATCGCGCGTGAGAGGCCGGCGGGTGAGGCTGGCGCGGATCATCTCGATGGTCAGGCGGTTTTCCCGCAGCACCGCATCGTGGAAGGCGCGATTGGTCATTTTGCCCGATCCCACCAGTTCCTTGTGAAGGATGCGCACGCAGCGGTGCATCCTCCAGAACAATGCGCCCACGCGGTCCTCGGGCGTCTGAAACTTCAGGTCCCACAACAGCATCTCCCGGTAGAGCGCCCAACCTTCGCCCCTCCTGGTCGAGGTGGTTGCGAAACAGCACGGAATCAATCTTGCCGTCCTGGCTCAGGGCGTCGAAGTTGAGCCACGCCAGCCGGCCGCGCCATGCCGAGCAAAACTGCTTCAGCCGGACGCGGCGCGCGGGCGAAGCTGCAAGACTTTAGGTGCGGCTGTCGCTGCCGCGATCCGACACGTAGCGCTCGATGAGCGGGCGCGCCTCGCTTGCCGATCGGTCGAGAGATGCGTCGAGGTCCG
>JBKKAI010000619.1:0-7049 GCA_046714815.1 Terriglobia bacterium
ACCGGCGGCGGCGATTGTCCCGGCCTGAACGCCGTGATTCGCGGCGTGGTGAAGGCGGCGATCACCTCGCACGGCTGGCGGGTGGTGGGCATTGAAGACGGCTTCGACGGCCTGATCTGGCCGGGAAAGTGCCGCGACCTCACGCTGAAGGACGTGAGCGGCATCCTGTTCCGCGGCGGCACGATCCTGGGGACCACCAACCGCGGCAATCCGTTTGCTTACAAAATCGAGGAGAACGGCAAGCCGGCGGTGAAGGATTACTCCGACCGGGTGATCGAGAATGCCCGGATGGTGGGCCTGGATGCGCTGGTGGTGATCGGCGGCGACGGCACGCTGAAGATCGCGCTCGATCTCTACCGCAAGGGGCTGATGGTGGTCGGCGTCCCCAAAACCATAGATAACGATCTTTCGGCCACCGACCAGACCTTTGGCTTCGACACCGCGGTGCAAACCGCCACCGAAGCCATTGACAAGCTGCACACCACGGCCGAGAGCCATCACCGGGTGATGATCCTGGAGGTGATGGGCCGCGATTCGGGGTGGATCGCGCTGCACTCCGGCATTGCCGGCGGAGCGCACATCATCCTGATTCCGGAGATCCCGTTTCGCCTGGAGAATATCCTCGATGCCATCCATGACCGTGAGCGGGGCGGCTTCATGTACAGCCTGATGGTGGTGGCGGAGGGCATCAAGATGATGGACGGCAAGCCGATCACCGAGCCGTCGCAGGATCGCCGCCGCATCCCGCGGTCCGGCGAGCTGTCGCACGCGGTGGCCGAATGCGTCGCGTCCGGCTGCCGGCGGGAGACGCGGGTGACGGTGCTGGGGCACATCCAGCGCGGCGGCTCTCCATCGCCGTTTGACCGCGTGCTGAGCTCGCGGTTCGGCGTGGGCGCCGTGGACCTGGTGGCCCGCGGCGAATACGGCCGCATGGTTTGCCTGCGGGGACCGCGCATCGAGAGCACGTCGCTGGAAGAGGCCGTGGGATTGATAAAGACGGTGGACCCGCAGGGCGAGATGGTGCGCACCGCCAAGGCGTTGGGCATTCGCTTCGGAGACGGATAAGCCAGTCGGCAGTCGGCGGGAAGCGGGCGGGAGGCCCGCGCTCCCAGGAGTCGCCATGTCAGGTCCCCCCGCTTGCCGCATCCTGCTGCTGTGGTTCGCCGCCGCCGGCATTCTCGTGGCCGCGGGCTGCTCGCGCGAGCGCCGCGACAACGCCATCGGAGTGGGCTACATCATCGCTGACACGGCCGCGCTCCGCGACCGCATGGGGGGCACATCCGCCAGCGTCGGCTCGGTGAAAGCGGGCGACAAGGTGGAGATTCTGCAGCGCCGGCGCCGCTGGGCGCGCGTACGGCCCGCCGCCGGCGCGGAAGGCTGGATCGAGGAGCGGCACATCATCTCTTCGGAGACTTACGAGCAGGCGCGGCGGCTGGTGCGCGAATCGGCGGTGAAACCCTCGCAGGGCGCGGCGCGCGCCCGCTCCGACGCCAACCTCCACCTGGACCCGGAGCGGAAATCGCCGCGCTTCTTCCAGCTCAAGGAGGGCGAGTCGTGCGAAGTGATCGAGCATCGCGCCGTGGAGCGCCCGCTTCCGCCCGGAACGGCGCCGGGGCCGCTGCCGTCAGCCCAGGGAAGGAAAGCCAGGAAGGCCCAACCGAGCGGCCCGCCGATGGAAGACTGGTTCCTGGTGCGCGGGCCGGATAAGGGCGGCTGGGCGTTGGCGCGCTTCTTCGACATGGCCATCTCCGACGAGGTGGCCCAGTACGCCGAAGGCCGCGCCATTACCGCCTGGAAAGTGCTGAACGAGGTCGAGGACGGCGGCCAGAAGAAGGCCCAGTATCTCTGGGCGACCAGCGAGAAGGTAGGCTCGCCTTACGACTTCGACGGCATTCGCGTTTTCACCTGGAACATCGCGCGCGACCGCTACGAGACGGCTTACCGCGAGCGCAACCTGAAAGGCGTTTACCCGGTGACCGTCGGGCGGGAAGACGTTGGCGGCGTCGAAGTCCCCACGTTCTCAATCATCACGCTCGATGCGGCGGGGAACCGCAGCACCCGGCAGTATCTGATGTTGGGCACCAGCGTGCGGCGAAAGTAGTCGGCTCTCCGGGAAACGCGCACAACGGAGCGCGGCGGCGGGCGTTTTCTCGAACTACGGAAGGCCGCCGCCGCGCCCTGTGCGCTTTGTGGTATCATCCCGGCGATGCCCAGCGAGTACATCCCCATCCTGATCTTCGTGGTGCTGGCCTTCGCTTTTCCGACGGTGACTTTGTTCGCCGCCAAGCTGGTGCGCCCGTCGGCGCCGCTGAAGGGAAAGCTGACGCCCTACGAGTGCGGAATCGAGCCGACGTCGGATTCACGCGGCCGCTACACGGTGCGCTTCTACATCATCGCCATCCTGTTCGTGATCTTCGACGTGGAGACGATCTTCCTGTTCCCCTGGGCCATCCAGTTCAAGCAATTGATGCTGTTCGGCCTGGTGGAGATGGGCGTCTTCCTCGGCATCCTCATCGTCGGCTACATCTGGCTCTACAAAAAGGGCGCCCTCGAGTGGATTTAGCCTGGGAGCGCGGGCGCTTTTCAGATCTGAATTCCCCGGACAACAGTTTCCAGGAATTCGCGCGCGCGGCGGGCCAGAGCATCCACGCCCTCCGGGGCGGAGGGGCGGGGCACGAGCGGCTCGAAGATGTTCTCGCAAACCAGCGGCATGGTGAGGCCGGTGCGCGCCACCGGCAGCAGCAGCTTGTAGTGGTCAATCTCGCCGAATCCCGGGCCGCAATCCTCGTCTTTGGGTGTGTTGCGATGGTCCTTGATGGCGAAGGCGCGGATGTCGCGCCAGCAGGCCTGGATATCGGCGATGGGGTCGGCGTTCTCGTAATCCATGACGTTGCCGGCGTCGTAGCACATGCGGATGCCGTCGTCGGCGGTCTCGGCGAGGATGCGGCTGCAATCCTTGCCGGTGGCGGTGTTGCCGCCGTGCTGCTTGATGAGCACGGTGACGCCGGCGGCCCGCGCCACCGGGCCCAGCTCCTTCAGGTGGCCGACAAACGACTGGTACTCGCCCGGGCGCGTCCTGCCGAAGGTCAGCAGGAAGGGGATGCCGGCGGCGGCGGCCTGTTCGATACGGCGGCGATGACCGGCCACCGCGTCGGCCGCCTCCACGTACACCTGCGAGAACATCATCACCGGCTTCAGCCCGAGGGCGCGGGTACGCTCTCCCAGGCGGCGCGCTTCAGCGGGCGGCGCATCCAGCGCCAGCACCGGCGTGCGCTCGGCGTCCGCCGTGTGGCGATGCGTGGTGCCCCAACCAACGTAGCGGTAGCCCGCCGCGGCAATGCCCTGCAGCGCCCGCTCGAACGGGAATGCCGAGTACGGCAGCGTCATGCAGGCAAGCTGGAACTCGGTAAGCCTGGCGCGGTCCTGCGCCCCCACGCCGGCGAGAAACGCACCGCCGCCCCACCGCAGCAGTTCCCGTCTGGACAGATGCCGCATTTCGTTTAGTCCAGTTCCTTAATGCTGACCTTGCGATACTGGACCGGCCAACCCTCCGATTGCAGGCAGATGTTGCCCTGCGCCGGCTCGGCATCGGCGCCTTCGTTGATCAGCTTGCCGTTCAAGACCACGGTCACTTTGCCGTCTTTCGAGGTGATCTCGTAGCGATCCCAGGAGCCAAAGGGGGGCCGGTTCAGGTCAATCGGGCCGCGCTTCGCGCCGGTAATCTTGCCGCCGCGAACGCCGAACAGGCTGCCGGCCTGCCCGAAATGCCCCTGGACCTCGAGCGAAGCCGGCCAGGTCTCTTTGATCTCGCCGGCGTGGATAAAGAAGCCCGCGTTCGGCCATTTCTTCGGCGCGCCCTGCCAGCCCTCTTTCTGGAAGCGCCACTCGGCCCGGAAGACATAGTTCTTGTAGACCTTCTTGCTGCGCAGGAAACCGTTGGGCTTGCCGGTGCACGAGATCACGCCCTTTTTCACCGACCAGGTTTCGGGCGGCGTGCCCTCGATCGTCCAGTGCTCGGTAACCTCCTTGCGCGGCACGAGCGAGACAAACTTGCGCGATTCGGCCAGAAGCGCCGAGGCAAACAGCAAAGTGACGATCAGCAGCCGGTACATAGGCGCAAAGGTAATCGAAATCCCGCGCCGGCGCCAGTGGCGATTCCGTGGCGCCCGAAAAGCCACAGAGCCACAGAGCCACAGGGAAGAGAGCTACCGGCGTGATTCCGGCGTTGACAGAGCGGCTTCGCTGGCGTACAAGGGAATCGCTTCAGGGGGAATCATGAAAAACCAGGCAGACAGAAGGTCGTTCTTGCTGGGGATGGCGGCGGCGACGGTGGGCTCGGCACGGATCGCGGCGGCGCAGGCGCGCGAGCTGCGGACGGCGGTGATCGGCGTGGGCAACCGCGGGCGCAGTTTGGTGGGGCAGGTGCTGGCCGTGGAGAACGTAAAGGTCGCCGCGATTTGCGACACCGACGCGCAGGCGCGCGATCAGGCGCAGGGCCTGGCCCAGCGCGACCAGCCCGCCGGGTTCAGCGATTATCGCAAGGTCCTCGACCTCAAGGACGTGGACGCGGTGGTGATCGCCACGCCCTGCGACCTGCACGCCGAGATGGCCGCCGCCGCGCTCAACGCGGGCAAGTACGTCTACTGCGAAAAGCCGCTGGGCATCACGCCGGAACAGGTGGATATGGCGGTGCGCGCGGCGAAGCGCTCGAAGGCGTTTCTGCAGATCGGCCAGCAGCTTCGCTACATGCCGGGGCTGCGCGAAGCCGTCCGGCAGATCCGCGAGGAAAAAGTGGCGGGCGAGACGTTCGTGATCAAGGCGCAGCGCCACAGCACGCCGCCGCAGGCGGGCCAGGAGCGTCCGCGGCCGGCCTGGTACGACGACGTGAAGCGCTCGGGCGACCTCATCGTCGAGAACTCCGTCCACAACCTGGACGTGTGTAACTGGGTGGCCGGCAGCCGCCCGGCGAGCGCCTACGGCCACGGCAAGCGGTATCTGCCCAAGCCGATCCCGGCAGGCACGCTGATGATGGACGGCTTCAGCGTCGAATACATCTACGATAACGACGTCCATTTGGATTACAGCCAACTGTACCTGCACCCGCGCGGGCTGAAGGAGCTGGCCAACGGCCAATGGTACATCGTGTATGGCGAGAAGGGCAGCGTCAACCTGACGCGGGGCCTCTATTACGAGATGCACGGGACGGGCGAGCCGCGCGAGCTGGTGCCCGCTTCGCTGCGCGAGGCCCGGGAAAACGCCGTAGCCGATTTCCACGCCGCCATTCGCGAGAATCGCAAGCCGTTCGCCGATATCGAGGTGGGCGCCACTGCCGCGCTCACCGCCATTATGGGGCGCGAGGCGATTTATCGCCGGCGCATGGTCACCTGGAAGGAACTCGGCGTTTCGCTGTAGCTTCCGATGCGCGCGGCAATGCTCGTCCCGTTTCTCGCCGCCGGCCTGTTCGCGCAGGCGCCGGCTCCGCTGCAACAGCCGCGGGAAGGCGTGCCGCCGGCATTTCAAAAGCTGCCGGTGGGCCGGCTCGATGTTCCCTCATCGCGCGCGGAATGGGAGCGCCGGCGAGCCAGGGTCAAAAGCATCGTGCTCGAAAGCCTGGGCGAGCTGCCGCCGCGGCCCCAGCCGGTGCGCGCCCGCACCCTCTCCACCGAGAAAAAAGAGGGCTACACGGTGGAGAAATTCGTGCTCGATAACGGCGTGGACTCGGAGATTCCCGGATACCTGGCGATCCCCTCGGGCCGCGCGGGGAAACTGCCCGCGATCCTGGCGATGCACGGGCACAGCAGCAGCAAAGAGAACATCTTCGGCGGCGAGCCCTCGTCGCAGGCGGTGGCCGCCATGCTCGCCGCGCGCGGCTACGTGGTGATGGCCATTGACAACTACTTCAACGGCGAGCGCAAAGGCAAAGGGCCGGCCGGCGATCTCGAGGTGATGGCCAAAGGCTCCGACCAGGAGATGTCGCTGTTCAAGTTGAACCTGTGGCTGGGACGCACGCTGTGGGGCATGATGCTGCGCGACGAGCAGATTGCGCTGGACTACCTGGCGTCGCGCCCCGAGGTGGACGCGGCCCGCATCGGTGCGCAGGGCATGAGCATGGACAGCACGCGCGCCTGGTGGCTGGCGGCGATTGACGGCCGCATCCGGGCGGTAGTGGGCGTGGCCTGTTTCACGCGCTACGAGGACCTGATTGCCATCCGCGCGTTGCGCGCGCACGGCATCTATTACTTCGTGCCCGGCATCCTGAAGCACTTCGACAGCGAGGGCGTGATGGCGCTGGTGGCGCCGCGGCCCTTTCTGGCGCTGACGGGTGATCGAGACGCCGGCTCGCCGCCCGAAGGGATGAAGAAGCTGGAGCAGATACTGGCGCGTTTCTACGCGCTCTATCAGAAGCCGGAGCGCTTCCAAAGCATCGTGTATCCGGAAACCGGCCACGTCTACACCGACGACATGAAACAGAAGATGCTGGCCTGGTTCGACAAGTTTCTGTGAATGGCCTGGATTCTCGCCGGATCTCGTTCGCACATAGATTGGTTGATTTGTATGCATCATTCAGGCATCATGACGTCCATGAGGACTACGCTCAACATAGATAGCGAACTGGCTGAGGAAGCTGCGCGCTTGACCGGAATCCGCGAAAAGACCTCATTGGTCAATGCCGGACTGCGGTCCCTGATTGCCAGGGAGAGTGCCCGAAGATTAGCCGCACTTGGTGGCACGATGTCCGGTCTGCGGCCGATCCCGAGAAGGCGTTCGGCGCGCACAAAGTGATTCTGGCGGATACATCCGTTTGGGTTAATCATTTCAAACGGGCGACCCCCGGGCTTCGGCGCCTGCTGGAGGAAGATCAAATCCTCATCCATCCGTTCGTCGTCGGCGAAGTCGCCTGTGGCAATGTACCGAACCGCGCCAAGGTTCTCTACTCGTTCGGAAGGCTTCCGTCCGCACAGATTTCCTCCCACGATGAGGTTCTGTTTCTTCTCGAGACGTGGCGCCTTTCGGGAAAAGGCCTGGGATGGGTTGACGCTCACTTGTTG
>JBKKAI010000620.1:0-5780 GCA_046714815.1 Terriglobia bacterium
CACCAGCACCTGGTTCAACACCACGTCATTCAGAATCTCAAAGCCCGCGCCGGACAAGCCGTCCGCGAACCGTGTGGCGCATCGGCAGTTCCGTTCAATCATCTCGCCCAGTCCGCTCCGGCCCAGGGATTTGAGCGCGGCCCATATTTCCACACCGCGGGCCCGCCGGGAAAGTTCGGGAACGTACTGCGAAGGTTCGCGGCGCTCGCCCTGTGGCAGATAAGCGGCCGTCAAGCTCATCGCGGCGGTCAGGCTCTCCGGGTCCCTTACGAACGCGAGGCCGCTGTCATAAGGAACGTTCAGCCACTTGTGGGCGTCGGTGGCCCACGAATCCGCTTCGTGGAATCCCTCTGCCAAGTGCGCATGGCGGGGGCTGGCTGCGGCCCACAGCCCGAACGCGCCGTCCACATGGACCCAGGCGTCCATCGCGTGAGCGCGCCGGCAAATCTCGGGCGCCGGATCGAACGAGCCGGTGTTTACGTTGCCGGCCTGCACGCACACGATACTCGGGGAGCGCAATTTCGGAAGCCGATCGCCGCGCATTCGCCCCTGATTGTCCACGGGCACCCGGACAACGCGTTCTCGTCCCATCCCCAGCATGCCCAGCGACTTGATCAGCGACGGGTGCGCTTCCTCGCCGACAACCACTTGGATCTCGGGCGCGCCGAACAACCCCTTGCCTTCCACATCCCATCCGGCGTGTTCGAGCACCGCGTGCCGCGCCGCCGCCAGCGCCGTGAAATTGGCGACCGTGGCCCCGGTCACGAACGCGCCTCCGCACCCGGTGGGCAGGGCCAGCGCATCAAGCAGCCAGCGTCAGGAGACTTCTTCGAGAACGGCGGAGATCGGGGTGGCGGCGAACAGGCCGGCGTTTTGGTCCCAGGCCGAAGCAAGCCAGTTGGCTCCGAGGGCCGCGGGTAGCGAACCGCCGATCACAAATCCGAAGAACCGCGGCCCGGCGATGCCCATCGTGGCCGGCGAACCCAGCTCATCGAGCATCCGGATGACCTCTTCCGGCGCGGTCGGCCCGCCCGGAAGCGGTTCCAGAAATCCCTCCAGACCGCGGACCGCTTCGGCGGAAGGACCAACCCGGCGTTCCTTTATCTCTTCGAGGTATCGCGTGGCGCGAAGCGCGACGGAGTGCAACAGTTCCCGCATCTCGAACATTGTACCCGGACGAACGAAAGCGGCTACGCGCCAACAGCGAGTTCGAGCGCTCGAATACCCGCTGCGATGTATTCACGCCGATCAGTTTCGAGACCGAACGTCACGTCACCGACGCCTCTGCAAGCCGCGATGAATCGTGCACGAGGCGCCACACAATCATCAATCGGACCATCATAGGTCGCCAGCACGGCGTTAATAAATGCTTCGCCGCCCCAGTGGAACACGCCTGCAAAGTCAACGGAACGATCACCGACCGCAATATCACTCCAGTCTATGATGCCGGTCACCGCCTGCGTCGTCGAGTCGAACAGGATATGTTCGGCCGCCAGGTCATTGTGTAGCAACGCTGGGGTCGAGGGCCACCGCGCGATCATGCCCGGCCCCTCTTTCAGATATGCGTACCACTCTTCAAGTGGCGCCCCCGGCGCTACTTTGTTCACCGACTCAAAATCCGTGAGAGCTTCCATCCTGATTTCCTCGATCAAGGATCCGATCTCCTGGTCCCCCACGCCCAGCCGGGCGGCTTCGCTAATGGGGAAGGAGTGTAGCCACGAAAGGAAGCGAGCGAGCGTCGGTGCCAACTTGAGAAACGGTAAGCGAGCAGGGTCAAGCTGGATGGCGGGCACTCCCCGAAGCTTACGATAGCCGGCGAAGTGACGTGGAAAATCAGCCGACGGCTGACCGTGGAAGCAGAACGCCGGCACGGGGACCGGCGCATGCTCTGAAAGGACCGGCAGAATCCTGGTTTCGGTGAGAAGCTGACGTTCGACGTCGGCCCGCTTCGGAAACCGAAAGACCCACTCAGCGTTCACTTCGAAGGCTGAACTGTCGTATCCCTCGCCCAGGAAGATCACGCCGGCTGGGAGTAGTTCCGGGAACTGCGCTCGGATGATTTCGGCAACCAGCCGCGTGTTCAGTTGATCGCGTTCCAGCAAGCGCCTCTTCTCGCGGTCTAACGATCTGGCGTTCAACGGCGGGCGTCGTGTGCCCGCCCGCTGGAACGCCGGGTTAGGCGGCCTCACGCGAGTTCGTTCAATCGCGACGCCCCAACTCCTGTTGGGCGGCTACGCGCGAGTCGGCGCTGGCTCAGGCGCCGCCGGCGCTCCACGCAAGAGTCCTTCCGTACTCAGATCCTCATCCACATCCGGCCAGTGGATGGCGTAACCAGCGCCACTGATCTGCCAGTTCCGACGCTGTTCAGGGGTAGCGTCGAGAAGCTTTGGGTACCAGGCCAATGGTACAATAATCGTGCGTCCGTCGATGAGGTCAACCGCCAATGTGTCCTCAGTGAAGCGGGCGTCCTTCACGCGCTCTCCTGGCTTAACTTCCGAACCTTGCATTCCACTTCTCCAGTAGTGTTGTCCTTTGAAAGCTCGCGCCGTCAACAATCTTCCACTTTTTTGGCCGCGGCCAGGAATTTCGGGTCAATCTCGATGCCCAGGCCGGGCCCGGTGGGGACCTTGACGACGCCGTTCTTCACATCGAACTGCGGCGAATACCAGGGCTCCGGCTTCGGAGGCTGTCTCCAGGGATACTCCATGTGCGGGCCGATGTTGGGAATGGCGGAAGCGAACTGCAGGATGTTGACCGAGGCGGCGCCGGTCTGCGTGTTGTGCGGGACGATGGGCATCCTGGCCGCCCGCGCCATGCGGGCGACACGCGCGGCGCGGATGAAGCCGCCGTTGTAATTCAGGTCGGGCTGCACGATGTCCGTCACGCGGTTGGCGATCATCCAGTGGAAGCGCCACAAGCTGGCGTCCTGCTCTCCCACCGCGATGTTCATCGTGAGGGCGTCGGCCACCTTCTTCGTTTCGCTCAGCTCTTCCCAGGGGCACGGCTCTTCGTAGAAGCTGACATTCAGGTCCTGCAGCATCTTCCCGACTTCGATGCCCTTGGCCGAATCGTAGGAGCCGTTGGCGTCGGTGTAGATAACGGTCTTGTCGCCCAAAGTTTTGCGGGCCAGCTTCATCATGGTCTCGGTGCGTCCCGGATAGGCGTCGGCGTTGCGGCTCATCCGCCCGCCGATCTTGAACTTCACCGCCTGCGCGCCGGTATGGGCCCCTCCCTTCGCGTAGACCTCCACTTCCTGCTCGGCCGTGGTTTCGCGCCCGGAGCCGGACAGGTACACGGGAATCTCCTTGCGGATCACGCCGCCCAAAAGCTCGCCCACCGGTTTGTTGGCCACCTTGCCGAGCAGGTCGAACAGACTCTGCTCGACAAACGCCACCGGGCACCAGAACGCCTGGCCGGCCAGCTTGTAGTTCTGAATGTAGACGCCGTCCACGAGCGTTTCGAGATCGCGGGCATCCTTGCCAATGAAGTAAGGCGCCACGCGCCGCAGCAGGATCGGTATGAAGTCCTCCACCTGCTTGGTGCGAGCGATGCCCACGGCGCCGTCGGTGGAGGTGGAGCGGACAAAGTAGTGCTGCCCGTTCTTCAGCAGGTCAATCGAGGCGATCCGGACCGGCGCGCGGGAAACTTCGCGCAGCCCGAAAAGCGGCTTCTCGTAATCCGGGACGGCGCTCGCGGCGACACCATCGCGAGCCAGGCCCATCATGCCGGCCGCGACCGATGTCTGGAAAAAAGCGCGACGATTCATTCGCATGGATGACACATGTAACACAGGCATTCCTGCCTGTGCCGGTTTTTTTTCTCGCCGGAAGGCACAGGCAGCAATGCCTGTGTTACTTGACCACGAAGGGCGGCGGGGTGCGGGCCAGATCGCTCTCCCACTCGGCGAGCGCGACGCGAAGCTCCGCCAGTTTTTCGGGGTGGCGCGGAGCGATGTCGAGTTTCTCCGACGGGTCGCGCTCAATGTCGAAGAGCATCTCGATCGCACCATCGAGGATGTATTTCCACGAGCCGCGGCGGACAGCCTTCTGCTTGCGGTCCAAGCGGTCAATCCGCCAGAAAAAGGTGCGCTCCATCGCCGGCCGCTCCCCGCGCACAACGGGCAGCAGGTCTACGCCGTCGAGCATGCGGCCCGGCGGGGGCGCCGTCCCGGTCGCGGCCAGGATCGAAGCGGCCAGGTCCATGGTGATGGCCGGTTGCGATGCGACCTTGCCAGCGGGCACGCGGCCCGGCCAGCGGATGAGCGCGGGCACCCGGATGCCGCCTTCCCACAGCGTCGCCTTGTGGTGGAACAGCGGCTCATTTCGCGAGAAGCGCTCGCCGCCATTGTCGTTGGTGAAGATGACCAGGGTATTGCCGGAGAGCCGATGCCGGTCGAGCGCGGCGAGGACCCGGCCCACGCTTGTGTCAATGCTTTCCACCATGCGGACGTAATCGGGCCGCGAGCCGCGGTGCCACGTCGAGCGGTCACGGACATCGTCGGGCCGGCCCGGCGGCTGGAACGGCCAGTGCACGGCATTGTAGGCGACGTAGAGGAAGAAAGGCGCGGCGGGCTGGGCGCTGCGCTGGTCTATGTACCGCACGGCGCGCTCCGTCAGCAGGTCGGTGAGATATCCGGTACGCTCCACCGGCTGCGTGTTCTCGTGCAGGTCGAGAAGCCCGTTGATGTTCCGGTGCGAGTAGTGATCCACGTTGCCGCCGAGGATGCCGAAGAACTCGTCGAAGCCGTGTGCGTTGGGAGCATGCTCCGGCCGTGCGCCAAGGTGCCACTTGCCGAACATCGCGGTGGCATAGCCGTTGTCTTTCAACATGCGCGGCAGCGTCGCTTCGCGAGTGGACAATCCCATGTCGCGCTGGTCGGGCGTAAGCGCCCACTCCAGACCCACCCTCTGCTGATAGCGGCCGGTCATCAACGCGGCGCGTGTCGGCGTACAAACCGGTCCGTTCGAGTAGCACTGTGTAAAGCGCACGCCCTCGCGCGCCACTCGATCCAGACCCGGCGTTTTGGTGTCGCGGACGCCGTAAGGGCCGATGTCGCCATAGCCCATGTCGTCCACCAGGAACACGAGCACATTGGGCTTGGCCACGGCGGCAGCTTTTGTCCTGGAAAACAGGGGGGCGCAGCACGCGGCCAGAGAACCGGACAGCAGTGTTCGGCGGGAAAGTGGGTTCATGGTTGCCGAGCGTAGCGCGAAACCGCGCTACGCGGCAACCGAACTGCTACTTACTTGTTTTTCCCCTTCTTGTGATGCTTGCGGTTGGCGCGGTCATCGCCCCAGAAGATGTTGCGCCGGTCATCATCCCGATCAAACCGGCGGCGAGTGGTCCGGCGCTCGGAGCGGTCGTCCACGCCGTCCCGGTCAATGTCAACAAATCCGCCGCGGTAGAAGATGTCGCGGCCGCCGCGCTTTTTCTCCAGGCCCGGAGGCAGTTGGCCGGTGCGGTCTACGTGCCGCTGCAGCCCCGGCGGCAGATTTCCGCCACGCTTGGCCAAGCCGGGAGGCAGGCCAGCGGTGCTGCCGACGAAGACGCCGTCACGATAACGCTCGCGGCCTCTGCCCCTGTGATCGGCGACCAGGCTCCCCACGGTCAGAAAGCTCAATATGAATGCTGCAAGGACTGCTCGTTTCATAGACCCTCCATTCCTCAGATAAAGACGGAATGGCGGCTTCTGTGGTTACCTGTTCAGGAAGGATTCGGCGTTAAGTACCGGCTGCTGCGTGAGTTAGCTGTGGGTCGGGGACCACGGGCCGGGTGGCGCC
>JBKKAI010000621.1:0-2853 GCA_046714815.1 Terriglobia bacterium
TCACGTAGGTGGGCAGGCCGCCGGAGCGAAACGCCCAGATAATGCAGACGGCTCCGATGGCGCCCAGTGCGCCGGCGATGAGAGCCGCGGTGGTGCCGGCGGAGTTGAAGCCGCGGAGTTGGCCCTGCTGGGCGAGCGCGGCGACCGGGACCAGCACGCCGATCAGGAAGTAGGCCAGTCCCACGCAGAGCAGCGCGCGCAGCGGGCTACCAAGCTGCACCTGGCCGCGATGCAGCGCCGGCCCATACATTCCCCAGGAAACAACCGCGCCCAGAGCGAAAAGAATCCAGAGCATAAACGAACGGCTCCTCTCCATTGACGATGGATCATTGACGATTGACGAACGTCAATCCGAGGTCAATCGCGTTTGGCGAAGCAGTAGAGCGTGCCCTGGGTGCGCAGGTAAATGCGGCCGTCGGCGATGGCCGGGGTCGCTTTGCAGGACTCGCCGAGGTCATTTACCGCCAGCACTTCCCATTGCCCGCCGGGCCCGCCGGCCTTGAGCACGGTGACCTTGCCCTCTTCGCTGATGGTGTAGACCTTGCCGTCGGCGCCGACCGGCGAAGAGAAGTAGTCGCCGGGCGCGCCCTGCAGCCGCGCCTGCTTCAGCACCGCGCCGGCCGCCGGGTCCAGCGCCGTCAGGATGCCCCCTTCTTTCATCAGGTAGAGCACGCCCTGATAGAGCAGCGGCGAAGGAACGTTGGGCAGCGACTTCTGGTAGCGCCAGAGAAAGTTCGCGTCGGTCATGTCGCCTTCGCCGCCGAGCCGGAAGGCCTGCACCGCGTTCTGCGCCGAGCGGCGCTCCTGGTAGGCGCTCCAGTCGCGCGCGCCGAGATAGCCGTCGGTGTCGAGGTCCATCGAGCGCCAGTCTTTCTTCATCTTCGGATCGCTGACTTCGGCCTTGGCCAGCTTTCCGTCGCCGTCGGCGTCGAGCGTCTTGAGGACCTCGCCGAAGGCCGGAATCACTTCCTGCTGGCCGGGGTCGGCGCCGCCGGCCCAGCCGAGCACGTAAACCGTGTCCTTACCGAGGACAGGCGTGGGCTTCAACTGCCAGGTCAGCCCGCGCACCCACCAGAGCTCCTTGCCGGTGTCCACCGAATACGCGACCAGCCGCTGGGATCCCGCAATCAGCGCCTGCAGGCCTCCGCCCGCGGGCTTGTAAAGCACCGGCGTGGCGAAGCCGCGGGTGTGCGCCGGGCGCTCGGTACGCCATTTCACCTTGCCGCTGTTCTTGTCCAAAGCGATGAAGAACGAGCCGCTCTCGGAGTCGCAGATCATCAACAGCTTGTCGCCGGCCAGGACCGGCGAAGCGCCCATCCCGAACGGATTGTTGAACGGCCCCAGCGGAGCGCGCCAGCGCTCGGCGCCGTCGGGGCCGAACGAGATCAGCCCGAAGTCGGTGAAGAAGGCGTAGACGTTTTTCCCGTCGGTCACGATGCTGGGCGACGTGGGATGGTTGGCCTTGTGCAGCTCCTGCTTGCGGGGCCGCGGCGCTTCCCGCCGCCAGAGCACCTTGCCGGTGGCGCGGTCCAGGCAGATCACCAGCAGCTTTGCATCTCCGGCGTCGGGTCCGTTGCCGGCCGGCTCGGCGGCGGTGAGAAAAATGCGGTCGCCGGTGAGCACCGGCGAGGAATGGCCCGGCGGCAGCGCCGTCTTCCAGACAACATTCTTTTCCGGGCCGAACTCCACCGGCAGGTTGGTGCTGTCGGAGACGCCGGAGCTGTTGGGGCCGCGGAACTGGGCCCAATCGCCGGCCCGGAGCGAAAGCTCCGGGTGGCCGGCCAGCAAGGTTGCCGCACAGAGAAGAGTGACGCGGATCGTTAGTTTCATTTCATCCTGTAGCACAGGCAGGAACGCCTGTGCTGCTGCTAAAAGATAATCCGCAATCCTACCTGAATCTGTCGCGAAAACGTAACGGTATTGACGATGCGTCCGAGCGACGCGAGCGGGCGCTCATTGTCGGCCGCGCCGGCAAAGGCCAGCAGGGCGGGCGGCCCGAAGTTGGCGCGATTGAAAAGGTTGAAGGCCTCGACGCGGAACTGAAGATGGGCCTCTTCCCCGAGCCCGGACAGGCGGGTGTTCTTGACCGCGGACAGGTCGAAGGATCGCAGGTTCGGCCCGATCAGCGCGCCGCGTCCGAGGTTGCCGAGCGTGCCGGCGGGCTGCAGCACGAATGCCGAAGGATCGAAGTAGCGGTTCGGGTCGCCGAGGACGGCGTCTTCATGAGTGCGGCCGGGCGCCATGCTGGGGCGGTCCACGCCCAGGCCCGGCCCGAGCGAGGGGGCCCACAGGGAACGGGAGCGGTTCCCCTGCACGAACAGCGTCAGCGGGTTGCCGCTGCGCAGGTGGCTGATTCCGGAGAGCTGCCAGCCGTCCAGCAGCTTCCACGCCCCGCCCCGCCGGCCGCGAGCGAAGGGCAGCTCCCAGGTGGCGTTCATCACCCAGTTGTGTTTCACGTGAAAATCCGAGAGGCCCTTGTTGTAGCTGAAGCCCGGGAACTCGGGGAACGCCGAGGTGGTGCCGTTGGTGGCGTCGGAGAAAAACGTCGAGGCCTGCGTGGTATCAATGTTGCGCGCCAACGTGTAGGACGACTGGAAGTGGAAGCCGCGGCTCCAGCGCCGCCGCACTTCAAAAACCATCGCGTTGTACCAGGAGTTGCCGTCGCTGCTCTTCAGCTCGATGGTGGAAAAAGCCGGGTTGGGCCGCCGCGGCGTGATGGGGAAGAGCAGCGTGCCGTCGGGCTGGCGCTCCGGCGTAGCGGTGTTCACGTCGCCGCTGCGCAGCAGGTGGACGCCGCGCGAGCCGGCGTAGCCGAGCATGACCGCGGTATGGCCCCCGAACTCGCGCTGCAGG
>JBKKAI010000622.1:0-3778 GCA_046714815.1 Terriglobia bacterium
CGCGCCCAAAATCCGATTTTCGGGGGGGAACTTTTAAATAAACTCCTGGGTTTACCCAAAAAACCGGGGGGGGCCCCCCCCCGCTCCCAGGAGGAAAGAGGCTCTACTTGGTTGTCAGGAACGAACCGACCTGCTCAGCGACGCCAGACATCGCCCGGCCGGACTCGGGGATGATTCGCATTTCTTCCCAACTGTATGGGAATTCCTTGCCGCAGTCGAGGCACACCACGTACGTCTCTTTACCGGATTGGCTTCGGGAAGCTTTCGCTCCCCGAACGGAGATGGGGAACGTCGTGCTCTTGTGAGAGCAGCCAAAGAAAAGATTCATCATGCTGGCAAACATCGGACCAATCCTTTCCACGCCGGTGCGCGAACTGCACGGGCGTCAACTGTTCGTACGGGTCAACTGTTTAGTACGGCCCCACCCGAGGCTGCCTTAGTTTAGTTAGGGGCCTTCCAATTACCTTAGATGCTCAGGTGAACCGGAACGTTTCAAAGAATGTTCAATGACTTCAGGGCGAGCCGGGCCTCGTTGTACCCCTCGAAGCGGCGCTCGTCCTGCTGAAACTGCGGCGAATGCACGCGGCGCCGGCCGCCGCAATACTCCACCGGGTGTTTCACGTGCAGCATCTCGTGGTACATCACCAGGTCAAGGGCGCAGGCCGGCACCTCGAGGGAATCGAACAATCGGCTGATGATAATGGTGTGGTGGGCGGGATCGAAGTGTCCCAGCATACGGCGCGATCGCGTCCGGCTCCAGCTCAGAACGGGCCTGGGCAACAGGCCCCCGAAATACTGTTCGTTCAGCCGGTGGAAAACCTGATCGAGGTGATGGATTTCGCCGGAGGGCGTTCCGATGTTCTTCCGGCCGCGCACGCGCCGCACCCGGCGCACCTGCCGGACGATGTCTCCCCGATGCAGGAAGCGGCGAAAGCGGGCGCCGCATCCCGGCGGCGCGGGCAACCGGTAGAGCTTGCTCACCAGCAGCAGCGCCAGCGCCGTCAGGACCGCGGGCGGGGCCTTCTCCAGCAAGTCGGACAGGCGCACCAGCAGGCGCCCGCCGCGCAGGCGGATGGTGCTGTTGACATTGGCGTAGGGGCGAAACTGCACTTCCACCGGCGGTGGCGTGTCTTCCGGCCTCAGCCTGCGAAATGCGGCCGCGAAAATCGCCGCGGCCTCGCTCATCCGCGCTTCTTCCTCGGTGGGCCGGACTCTGCCGGGGCCGCTTTGGGCTGCTCCTTTTGCAGCCGCTCCTGTTCCTTGAGCCGCAAATCTTCTTCCCGCTTCTTTCTCTCCTCTTTCTCTTCTTTCCTACCCTTGGGTTGCTTGCCCAGCGCCTCCTGCAGGCCCGTGATGCTGCCCCCGGTGGTTTCGATGGCCTGGTTGAGGATGAAGCGGTACTGCTGCAGGTCGGCCGGATTGCGAGCGCGGAACCCCTCGAGCTGCTTCAGAAACTCGGGCGCGGCTTTCAATGCCCCCTCCAGCCCTTTGCGGAAAAGGCTGCGGTTCTTCGTGGACTGCTCGACGTTGTCATCAATCGCGTCAATGATCCGGTCGTATTCGCGCAGATTATCGTGGATGAGGTCGCCGCGGTTGGGATCGGCGGCGGCCAGCGCCTTTTCCACCGCGCTCAGCCGCTCTCCAGCAAACTGCACGTAGAGTTTCAGCCGATCGTTGGCTTCCTGGGCTTCGCGGATCTGGGTGATCTCTCCGTCGGTGAGGAACTCGGGCCGCTGGCCCCGGGCGGACGGTGAAAACAGCGCGGGCAGCAGGAACAACGCCGTCCACCGCCGGAAGAAAGCAGCCCTCATGCTACTTCTTTCCTTTCACGCTCATCAGTCCGTGCAGCAGCTTGTCGCGGACCTCCACCAGCCGCGCGGCAATCTTCTCCAGTTCGCCACGCTCTTCGGTGGGGAGGGAAACTCGCAAATCCTCCAGCCGCCGGCTCAGCTCGCGCAGCTTGATTTCCGCCTCTTTGAAGCCTTTCGGCTTCTTCCGCGGATTGTTTCCGGTCCCGAAAAGGTGTTCCTGCGCGTCTTCCACCAGCTTCAGCATCTCGTGCAGGCTCTTCAGGCCCTTCTCGACCGACGCCTCGTCATAGTGCTTGCGCGCGTCGTCGAGGGCAAATCCGGCGAGCCGGATCTGCAGCTTCGCGCGGTCGAACGGGTCGGTTTCCTGATCGAGCTTTCCTTTGGTCTGTTCCTGATTCTGCGCCACAGCAAGGGCAGGCACGGCACCGGCTAGCGAAACGCAAAGGAGGATGGACCTGATGCTCATCGCTTCCTCCGTTTGCCTGACTTCTCGAGCCGCAGGTTCAGGATGCGGGCACGCTGGCGCGCCTGGAACTCCTGGTCGGGATACTGGCCGTTGGCGACGGCCAGGAAACTCTCGTAGCTGGTCAAAGCCGGTTCCACTTGGTCCAGTTTATCGAGAGTAATGGCCCGAAGGAAGTGCAACCACGGCGTCGGGGGGCCGATGCGGGCAAAGCGGTCGAGCACCGCCAGCGTGGCCGGGAAGTTCTGCTGCACGTAAAGGACGTTGGCCAGCCCAACGTAGGCATCGGGAAGCTGCGGGCGCAGCGCAATCGCCGCCTGAAACTCCTGCTGCGCCGCCTGAAACTGCCGCTGCGCCGCCAGCATTTCCCCGAGTAGCAGGCGTGCGTCGTAGTTCTGCGGCTGGGCGGCGGCGACGCGGACCAGGATCGGCGCGGCCTGGTCCACCTTTTTCGCACCGGCGTAGGCGCGGGCCAGATTCCAGTCGTCGTCAGCAGCCGGAGCGGAGCGCGCCGCCGCCTCAAATTCGGCCGCCGCTTCGGCAAACTGCTTCTTCTGGAGCAGGAGCACACCCAACCGCCGCCGCACGGCGGCGTTGCCCGGTTCCTTGACCGCCAGCTCGACGTAGAAGCGCCGCGCATCGTCTTCACGCCCCGCCGCTTCCCACAGCCGGGCCAACTCCAGGCGCAGTGCAGAGTCGCCGGGACGCAATTCGATCGCCCGGGTGAATTGCTGTTCCGCTTCGGCAAGCTGCTTCTGCCCGGCGAGCAACCGACCGAGCGACGCGTAGGCCTCGGACAACTTCGGATCGAGCGCAATTGCCTTTCGGTATTCCTCGACGGCGCGGGTCGCATCGCCCCCCATCGCCATCGCATCCGCCAGCAGCAACTGCGGGCGCGCATCCTTCGGCCGTGCCGCCACCACCGCCGCGAAGTGCGAGGCCGCTTCGGCGCCCTCACGCGCTTCCAGCAGCAGGATGCCCAGGTTCAGGCTGGCCTGCGTCAATTGCGGCCGCGCCTGCAACGCCTTCCGGTAGGCGGCGATCGCCTGCGGCTTCTCGCCGAGCATCGTGTGCACATAGGCGATGTTGAACAGCGCGCGGTAATTCGCCGGCTCGCGCTCGAGCTGGCCGTTCAGCAGGGCCATCGCTTTCGGGTAGTCCTTGGCGTCAATCGCCTTCTCCGCCTGGACCGTGAGATCCTGGGCAAGAACCGAGGTCCCGAGGAAAAAGCCACAGAGGCACAGAGACACAGAGAAAATCAAAGGATGAACCTCTTCACTCTTGCCGGTCACTCTCAAGTACCGAAGTCATCGGCCCTCGCTTTTTCTGCTCTGGGTCCTCTGTGCCTCTGTGGCAAAAACTGCTCAAAACAGATGCCAGGTATTTACCAGTATAAGACTCGCGGCAACCGGCGATGGTTTCCGGCGTTCCGCAGGCCACGACGTATCCGCCGCGCGCGCCGCCCTCCGGACCCAGGTCAATCACCCAGTCGGCCGTCTTGATG
>JBKKAI010000623.1:0-3654 GCA_046714815.1 Terriglobia bacterium
AATACACCACGGGACAGCCTAAAGGCTGTCCTACTGAGCCGGCACCGGCACAGCGCTTGCCGATTCGCGCGATGTCTGCGCCCGGAGGAAGGCCAGCAGGTCGCGGAACTCCTCCTCGGTCAGGCTCTTGTCCAGCCCGTCGGGCATCAGCGAAACCGTGGATGGTTTCATCGAAACAATCGCGCCGCGGGGGATGCGCACTTCGCCGTTCGGCCCCGTGGTGAGCAGCACCGCTTCGGGCGTGCGCTGGAGAATCAGCCCGGCGTGGACCTC
This sequence comes from Terriglobia bacterium, assembly GCA_046714815.1. Taxonomy (GTDB): domain Bacteria; phylum Acidobacteriota; class Terriglobia; order JAJPHL01; family JAPKYU01; genus JBKKAI01. Next base: position 274 of record JBKKAI010000623.1, read on the forward strand.
GGTGGCCGTCTCCACACGGAACACTTCGAAGCCGGGAACGAAACTCGCGCCGGGAAAAACAATCGCCTCCAGCAGGTCGTGCCCGGAGCGGATGGCGCCGACGGCGGTGAGGTCCGGACCGACGTTGCCACCTTCGGGGCCGATCGTATGGCAACTCGAGCAGGCTACCTTCCTGCCAAAAAAGATGCGCCGGCCGCGCAGCGCGTCGCCGCCACCGGTCAGCAGTGGCTCGAGCTTCCGCAGCCGCTCGATCCCAACGTTCTGGTCTGCCGCGAGCCGCGCCACGAGAGGGCGGGCGGCCGCCTGTACCGCCGGGGGGAAGTTTTTGACTAATTGCTCGAGGCGCTTGCCGCCCGTTTCGCCAGCGAAACTGGAACTCATCAGCGCCGCCACCATCGCCGCGCCCACCGGTTCGCTGCGGCTGCGGCGGAACGCTTCGAGCAGGCTCGGCAGGATGAGCGGGTCGGCCTGCGAAAGCCCCTGCCGGGCGAGTGTCAGGAGTTGTGCGTCCTCGATCGCGGCGCGGCCCAGTACCTGCGCGGCCGCGAGCCTCAGCGCGGCCTCGGTCTCCGGGCGCAGGCGATCGAGGAGGAACCGGAAAGAGCTGTCATCGAGCTTCGGGCGGCGCGCGATGAGCGTGCCGACCGCAGCGACACGCAGTTCGTCATCGTCGGGTGCGCCAGGCCCGGCATGGCCGGCGGCGGGATTTGCCCGGCCTGCCGCGACGGCGGCGAGTTGCTCGTCGAGGCTGGTGATGCCGCGCGAGCGCGCCAGCAGCACGGCGTTCAGGCGCACGCGCGCGTCGCGGCTTTCAAGCATCAGCCCCCCGAGGCGCTCGGCCCACGCCGCCGGAAATTCTTTCAGCGAGCAGCGCCCGATCGTTTCGAGCAGCAACAGTTGCCGACCGGCCGGGGCCGCGGCGACGGCCAGGAATTCAGCGACGAGTTTTTGGACCGCGGCATCGCCGCAGAACGAAACCAGTGCTTCGCGGGTCGCCTCCTCCTCACGGGAAGGGAACTCGCCGCCGCCGCCCCGGGCATCACGCCCCCGATGGCCGCCGCCGCTCAAGCGCGACCGGAGGAAGCCGAGGACTTCGCCGGACCAGTCCTTGTGTCTCGACACCACCCACAGAGCGGTCGAGCGCAGATCCTTGTCGGCGTCGGCCAGGAACGGGCCGATATCGGCGCGCCGCAGCGGGCTGCCGTCCATCTGGTCGAGCGCGATCAGCGCCGCCTTGCGGACGCGCGGGTCAGCGTGCTTCAACGAGCGAGAAGTGACGGCCGCATCCCGCAGTGTGATGAGCGAGTAGATGATGGCATGCTCGACAAAGCGGTCGGTTACGCCTGTGGCGGCATCGAGCAGCGCCGGCACGGCGCGCGGGTCGCCGATCTGGCCGAGCGCGGTGGCGGCCTGGCGGCGCGCCGGCGGCGTGTCCTGGACCACCATCCGCATCAGCCGCTCGATCGCCGCGCGATCGCGAGCCATTCCCGCGGCGCGAGCGGCGGCCACCCGCACCTCGGCGTCCGGATCATCGAGCGCGCCGCGCACCGCTTCGAGCGCCTGCGCCGTACCGATGCGAAACAGGCCGTGCACCGCGTCGCAGCGGATTGCGGCAGAGGCCGAGCCGCCGCGCAACGCAGCCAGCGGCCCCACCGCCGCGCTGCCCGATTGCACCAGCAAATCCAGCGCCCGGTCGCGCACAGCGAAGCGCGGATCGGTCAGAAACCGCGCCAGCTCCGCCGGTGTTTTCGACGCCAGCCGCAGGCCGGCGCCCCTGGGATCATTTTCCTGAAACGAGCCGGCAACCCCGGCGGGTAACCCGCCGGGCTCGCCGGCGCGGCGGATGCGGTAGATCGCGCCCCGGATTTGCGGCTTCGAAATCCGCGAGATCGGGCAGCCGTGCAGGAACCACGCGCCGGTGTCAATCACCAGCAGGCTGCCGTCGGCGTCCTCCATCACGTCGGTGGGGTGGAAGTCGGGATCGGTGGAGGTGAGGAAATCCTCGTCGTCGGTGCGGAAGGTGGCGCCCTCGCGGCGGAGCGCGTGGCGCTGGATGCGGTGAGAATTGAAATGCGCGCTGAACAGGCTGCCCTGGTAGCGGGCGCCGAGCGCGGCGCTGCGCGCCAGCAGCAGCCCCGCCGGCGCGATCCGCGCGAAGCGCGTCATCACCGGCATCAGGTCGCCGGTGCGCTTGAACTCACTGAGCACGGGGTGCACCTTGGGATAGACCCCGCCTTCGACGAAATGCAGCAGCGCGTCGCGCTCGCCGTTTTTCGGGTCGGTGAAGTAAGTCATCGTCCCGATCATCTCGCCGGCCGGCGTAAACACCACCTCCACCGGGTTGTCGAAGCCGCCGCCGCTCACCCACTCGATGCCGCTGCCGTCCGGGCGCAGCCGCCAGATGCGGGAGGCCCGGCCTTCCAGCACAGTTCCTTCCCGGGTCTTGATCTTGTAGCCGTGGCGGCCGTCGGTGAGATAGAGCCAGCCGTCGGGGCCGAGGAACGGCCCGTGCAGGCTGGCGGCGTTGGATGAGAGGTTCCAGCCGGTGGCGACGACTTCGCGCCGGTCGGCGACGCCGTCGCCGCTGGTGTCTTCGAACCGCAGCAGGTCGGGCGGCGACGCTACGTACAGGCTGCCGCGCAGCCACACCGCGCCGGCCGGCATCGTCAGCTTGTCGGCGAACACGGTCGAGCGGTCGTAAAAGCCGTCGCCGTCCAGGTCTTCCAGCATGCGGACGCGGAAGTTCGGCTGCGCGGTCATCTGCGCGTTCGACACCTGGTTGTTGCCCGATGATTCGCAGACGAACAGGCGTCCGCGGTCATCGAGCGTGCCGAGCATCGGGTAGTCGGTGAGGCCCGCGCCGGCGACTTTTTCGACGCGCAGACCCTGCGCCGCCGTGAGGGCGGCGACACCGGTGGCGCCCGCCGGCGCCCGCACCGCGCCCGCGCTGCCGCTGAGCAGCAGCAGGGCGACGCCGACGAGCGCGGCCGTGGCAAGAGCCAGGCCGGCCAGCACGGTGAGACCGGCGAAAACTTGACCGGCACGCGGGGCGGAACTTATCATTCCTGGGCTGCACTCCCAAAGGCTCCGCTGCCTGATCGCCTCATGCGGAGCGATTCTACTATATTGGATTATTCATGGGATGCTCGACAACGAAGGCGGCTCCGCCGGCGGAACCACCGCGTGCTGCTCCCCTGACTGATGTCTCATTGATTGTGGCTTTCTCCCGCCTGTTCCGCCTGTTATTTCAGGTGGAAAACAGGCGGTTTGGCACGGGGTTGGCCGCGAGCGCTCATGGGCGAAGGCCCGGTGCAATGACTGACATGTTGAAGGAGTTGGGTCCCTCGGGATTGCTACTGCTTCCTTACAATCTCAGTATGA
>JBKKAI010000624.1:0-4776 GCA_046714815.1 Terriglobia bacterium
GCAACAGGAGCAGCGTTTCAACGGATGCCGGCAGCATGGCCACCGAACTTACCACGGATGCCGGAAGGGCGAAAAAACTCCGGCTCCCCAAGCGCAACCCTCGAGTGCAAGACGTGTGTCAACTGTCGCGGTCAGTCGCCGCCATCGGGGCGGCCGGGATGGACCACCAACTCGAACGATTTGCCGTTATGCAGTCGGACGGAGCTGAAATGCCGTACGTCGCGCGTTGCCAGCCTTGTAATGCCCAACTCCTCGGCCAGAGCGACAATCGAGGCATCGACAAGTCCGAGCCCCAGCCCTCGAAACCTTTGGTCAATTTCCACGGCCCTCAGCAGCAGCGGGAGTGCAGGCGGCGCATACGTGAACGCGCCGCGCGATAGATCTCTCGTGAAAGCGGTCATCGCTTCTCGCTCGCCGCGCAAAAAGTAGTAAACTTCGGCCAAAATCAGGCCGGAACTTAGCGTGTTTGCGCTTCATCAATCGCGCGGCGAAAGGCGCTGGTGTCAGGCGCGGTCTTGACGAAATAATCGAGTAATGCGCTTGTGTCGCAGATGAGCGCGGCTGTGGTCATCTGTGGTCATGGACGGTCATGGAAGAGTTCTGATACATCTCCACGCTGCGGTAACGCTCGAATGATTCCAGCTACACTCGGACGCGGATGCTTCCGGTACTGCTCCAACACCAGGTCCAACTGTCGCCGTATGAACTCTGAGCGTGAGACCCCATGCCTTCGGGCGGCGCGCGTCAACAGCCTATCCATCTGCGGCTCAAGAGCGATTGTCGTGGCCTTCTTCCGCCTCAGTGCCATAAAAGCAATATTGCTCTTGGACGAACCGCTGTCAAGTTTCTTCTCGTCACCGGGACCCGGAAAACTGCGGTGGCGCCGCCGGCTTGGTGAACGCGTGCGTTTCGTCCAGGGAAACCTGGGAGCTGCGGGGTTGCTCCCATGATGGGAACACGATATACTGGCGGCCGGTGCGGATCATCGCTCGCCGCGCGCTCCGCGAGTTCCGGGAGCGGCATCCTGACGCAGAGCAACCGTTGCAGGCCTGGCACCACGACGCGCGAAAGGCTGATTGGCGAACGCCTGCGGACGACCCATCAAAACGAAGGCTGACCATCGGGCGGCGCTGAAGGAAATCGAGCGTCTCATGGAGGCCAAGCCAGGCAGGCCCGCAGGAGACAGGCTCGAGATCCTGACGACGCTGGTCGAGCGCTACGAATCGCAGCACGAACCCATCGAGCCGCCCGACCCGATCGCTGCCCTGCTCTACCACATGGAAAGCCGCGGCCTCACTCGCCGGGATCTCGAACCTTACCTCGGGAGTCGGGCGCAGGTCGCCGAGGTGTTGGACAGGCGTCGCGCGCTAACGATCGTGATGATTCGAAGACTGCACGCTGGGCTTGGGATCGCCGCAGATGTGCTGATTGGTCCCTACATCAAGAAGGGATCTGCCGCATAGTCGCGCCTGAGATCCCATGACAACAGTCTGTTACTCGTATCCGAAAACCGGGTAATCGCGCGTGAAGACGGGACGTGGCGCTTCAGCTACCCGCACCGGCCCGGCGGACGCTTCCGGCTCACGCACCACGGGCGTTGCGGGTGCAGTCTCTACGGCCGGGACAAGCGGTTCCAGCATCCGTTCCTCCGTCACGAAACTTCAGGATAGTTCGCCCGCGTACAAAAGTATAATCGAATGTTCTTATTCCCCGATAACGCCCAGTTATCTTGCTTGACATCTTGCTCTTGACAACCGATGGAAGGGAGCGTTAGTAACGGTTGGCTCCGATCGCGTGACTCTCATGAAACGATTCGCTCTGCTGGCCGCCGCCTTCGTCCTTTCGATTTCGCTGCCCGCCGCCGATCCCCCGCTCAACTCACTTTCCGCCGCCGAAAAGAAGGAAGGCTGGAAGCTGCTGTTCGACGGCAGGACGTTGAAGGGCTGGATCGGCTACAGGGATCCCTCGCTTCCCATCAAAAGCTGGGTCATCGAGGGTGGGTGCCTCAAACACCTTAAGAGCACCGTCCGGCCGGCCATCGGCGGCGGCGACGTCCTCACCGCCGGGCAGTACACGGATTTCGATCTCCGCTTCGAGTGGCGCCTGCCGCCCGGCGGCAACAGCGGCGTTAAATATCTCGTCCACGAGCGTCTGAACGCGCCGGGAGCCAAAATGTTTCCCGAGGACGATGGCCGGACCGCCGTGGGGCACGAATACCAAATGCTCGACGACGACCGGCATCCCGACGCCAGGAACGGCCCCATCCGCCAGACCGGCGCCTTGTACTCGCTCGTGCCGCCGAACGCCGGCAAGCGAGTCAAGCCCATCGGCGAGTTCAACGAATCGCGTATCGTCGTTCAGGGCAGGCGCGTCGAACACTGGCTGAACGGCGCCAGGATCGTCGAGTACGAGCTGGAAAGTCCGGCGTTGCTCGACGCCATCGCCAGGAGCAAATTCAAGCCGGTCCCCGGTTTCGGCACGAAGTTCAAAACGCGCATCCTGTTGCAGGACCACGAGGACGAAGTCTGGTTTCGGAACCTGAAAATCCGGCGGCTTTCTCCCGGCTCCTGACTTCTGACCTCTTCCGCTCAGTCGTATTTTTCGTAGAGGATGGAGGCCGGGTCGAAGCCGGCGCGCTCCAGCAGCGCGCGCACCTCGTCCACCATGGCCTTCAGGCCGCAGAGGTAGGCGTCCAGGCCGGTACGGGAGCCGAGCAGCCGCTCCAGGTGCTCCTGCACATAGCCGGTGGCGCCGTGCCAGCCCTCGCCGGGACGGCTCAGCGTGGGAACAAAATGAAAGTTGGGATGCTCGGCCGCGAGGCGCTCGAATTCATCGCGGTAAAGGATGCCTTTTTCGGCGCGCACGCCGAACAGCAGCCAGGCCTGGGGCGGAGCGCTCCGGGTTGCTTCGAGCAGGTGGTGTAGCATGGAGCGAATCGGAGCGAGGCCGGAGCCGGTGGCTACGAACAGCGAATCGTGCGGCGGCGATCCGGAGCGGAGGGCTCCGGGTTGCAGCACGAATTCGCCGTGCGGCCCGGCGAGCCGCACGCGCGCGCCCGGCTCGAGCCCGAACAGGTATCCGGCGAAGCGGGAGGGTTCGCTGCGGTTCAGGCACAGCTCGATCAAATTGTCGCGGCGGGGTGGAGAAGCGATCGAATAGGAGCGGGTGACTTCGGCGCCCTGAAAATCATGCGTCAGCGAAACGAATTGTCCGGGGAGAAAATCAAAGCGCTCACAATTCTCCACGCGGAAGAGGAAGTGCTTCGTGTGCGGGGCGCAGAAGTGAGACTCGACCAGCGTGGCCTGCCGCTCGCTCATCCGGATTTCCGGGCGGGAGGGACATTGGGGCCGCCGGGCGCTTCCACTCGTTCACGTTCCTGGGCTTGCGCGGCGCCGAGCGCCTCGTGAACCCGGCCGAGCACCGCGTCGGCCATGCCCGGGAATCCTTCGAGCGACTCGCTGACCAGAATCTCGATCTGTGGGTGGCGGGCTCTTACGTCGGCGACGAGCCGGGGCAGGTCGCGGCGCAGGTGCAGCCCCAGGGTCAGGAAATAGGGCATCACCACCAGGCGCGCGACGCCGCGGCGGACGGCCTCAGCGGCCGCGGCGCCCAGGTCCGGCTGGGCCGAGTCGAGAAACGCGGCGGTGACGAATTCCGCGTCCAGGCCCGAGGCCACGCGGCGCGCCAGCGCCGCCACGCCCTCGTTGGCTTCGGCCACCGGCGACCCGTGCGCGAACAGGATGACCCCGGTTCTCTTCCCGCGCGGCGAAGCGCCAACCGATTGTTCCGCATTCCCGGAATCCATGCAGATGCTCAGTGCTGCGCGCCCGGCGGGATCGAATGGATATAGGAGCGCATCATTTCGGCTTCGTCGCAGCGGTCGGCGATCTCCAGCTCCAGCAGGTCGCGCAGAGAAATCATGCCCACCAGGCGGCCTTCGGAAACCACCGGCAGGTGGCGGCAGTTGGCCTGCTTCATCAGACGCATGCAGGTGGAGCAGGGATCGCCGGCGTCCACGACCACCGGGTTGGGCGTCATGACCTTGGACACCGGAGTCGTTCGGGCATCCAGGCCTGGGAGAGCCACGCGCATCATCAGGTCGCGCTCGGAGAAGATGCCGGCCAGGCGCGCGCCGGCTTCCGGCGTCTCTTCAAGAACGGTCACGCCTCCGATGCCGCGGTCCGCCATGTAGCGGGCCACTTCCAGGACAGACTGGCCCGCGTGAACGAAATACAACTCCCGCCGGCAGATTTCGCCGATGCTGGGCATAAAAGCTCCGGCTCAGGGTAGCACAAACCAGGAGTCAAAAGTCAGAAGTCAGAATAACCCGTTTCCACGGCCGCGGCGGGCGTGACAGGAACGGCGGCGCCGGGCGCGGGCAGCGCCACCGGCTGGAGGCGATAAACGAGGAAGCTGCCGGCCATGCCTTTCAGCGCGACGTTCAATTCCTGCACCAGCGGCTGCTCCACCTCGAGCATCGCCGAAACGGAAATATCGCGCGCCACCGCGTCGGTGATCACCAGGTCGCCGCCCTCGCTCAGCTGTTGCACGCGGGAGGCCAGGTTGACGGTGCTGCCGAAATAATCCAGCGTGTCGTTCAGGCGCGCGGCCAGGCACGCGCCGGTGTGCACGCCCATCTTGATGATCACCGCGCCGGAGCCTTCGCTGCGCTCCTGCCGCTTGCGGTTAAACTCCTCGACTGTTTCCTGCAAGGTGAGGGCGCAGGCCACGGCGTGCAGCGGGTCCTGGAACACGGCCATGATGGCATCGCCGATG
>JBKKAI010000625.1:0-5918 GCA_046714815.1 Terriglobia bacterium
CGCCACAGGCCTTCCACACCGAAAACAGACCCCGTGGCTTTCCGCCGGGCGGTGAATCCAGTGCTGGGCGAAGTATGCTCCGCCTGCCACAACGAGCGCCTCGCTTCCGGAGGATTGAACCTGCGCCCGTTCCTCGCTCCCGCCTCGCTCGTCGAGAACCGCGAAGGGTGGGAAAAGATTCTCCAGAAGACGACATCCGGAGAGATGCCGCCGAAGGACGTCCCGCGTCCGCCGCCGGCCCGGATCGAGAGTCTGAAAAAGTTTGTGGACGGCCAGTTCCGAAGATTCGACCTGAGCGCGCCGCGCGACCCGGGCCGCGTGGTGGCCCGCCGCCTCAACCGCGCCGAGTACACCAACACGATCCGCGACCTGCTGGGAGTGGAGTTTCGCGCCGACAGGCAATTCCCCACCGACGACCTGGGCCACGGCTTCGACAATATCGGCAGCGTGCTGACTGTTTCGCCCGTGCTCATGGAGCGGTACCTGGCGGCGGCGGAGCGGATTGCCTCCCGCGCGATTGGGGCCGACCCGCTGCCAAAGAAGCCCCTCGAGGCCGAGTATCACAACAAACACAGGACGATTCGACGCCTGGATTTCAGCACCATCGAGGCCACGCACACCGTGGAGTGGGATGGCGACTACACGATCCGCTTCGGACTGCCGGGGGAACGGCCGGCGGACGCCAAGCCGGTGCCCTTGGCCTTCTGGATGGACGGCAAGCTTCTGAACACGATCCAGGTGGAAACCAAGCCGTCGAAGCTGGTTTATTTCGACCCCTATTCGGAAGAGCAGATGCGCCTGTTTCTTCCGGCGGGCGACCACACGTTCCGCGCCGCCTTCCTCAACGATGATTTCGCGAATGGCTTTTCGGCGAAGGATGCCTACGATCGCAAGAAGAACAAGTTCCTCGATTCGATCACCTTCGTCGGACCGTTTCCCACGGGCGTCGAGCGGCCGAGCCGCAAGAAGGTCCTGGTCTGCGATCCCGGATCCGGTCCGGCCTGCGTGGACCGCATCCTGGCCCGAATCGCCCGCCGGGCTTACCGGCGTCCTGTGACGCCGAAGGAAGTGGCGCAGCTCGCCGGCTTCGTCAAGGCGGCGCAGGCGGAAGGCCAGACGGCGGAGCAAGGGATCCAGGTGGCGCTTCAGGCGATTCTCGTCTCGCCGCACTTCCTGTTCCGCACGATTCGCGATCCGGGGCCGGGCGTCCATCCGATCTCCGCCATTGAACTGGCGTCGCGGCTGAGTTATTTTCTGTGGAGTTCGATGCCCGACGACGAGCTTCTGGGTCTGGCCGAAGCCGGCAAGCTTCGCGCTCCCGGCGTGCTGGACGCGCAGGTGAAGCGCATGCTCGCCGATCCCCGCTCGGCCGCCCTGGCCGACAACTTCGCCGCGCAATGGCTGGAGACGCGGAACCTGGATGTGGTGAAGCCGGACCCGCAGAAGTTCCCGGCCTGGGGACCGGAATTGCGTGATGCCATGAAGGCCGAGACCCGGCTGTTTTTCGAAAACGTACTGCGCGAAAGCCGCCCGCTCTCCGATTTCCTCGACGCGCGCTATACGTTCCTCAACGAGCGGCTGGCGAAGCACTATGGCATTGACGGCGTCAAGGGACCCGAGTTCCGCCGTGTGGATCTCACGACGGACCAGCGCGGCGGCATCTTGAGCCAGGCCAGCCTGCTCACCGTGTCCAGTTATCCGACCCGCACCTCGGTGGTGATCCGCGGCAAGTACGTGCTGGAGAACATCCTCGGCGCGCCGCCTCCGCCGCCGCCGCCCGACGTGGCGGTGCTGAACGAAGCCGCCATCGGCGCCACCGACTCGTTGCGCCAGCAGATGGAGAAGCACCGCGGCGACGCGACCTGCGCCTCCTGCCACACCCGAATGGACACGCTGGGCTTTGGCCTGGAGAATTATGATGCCATCGGCAGGTGGCGGACGATGGACGGCAAGTTTGCGGTGGATTCGAGCGGCACGCTTCCCAATGGCAAGTCCTTCTCCTCGCCGGCGGACTTACGGCGGTTGCTCATGGACGAGCTTCCGGAATTCACCCGCTGTCTCACCGAGAAAATGCTGACTTACGCCCTGGGCAGGGGGCTCGAGCGCTTCGACCGCCCCGCCATCGCCACCATCAGCGAGAAAGTGGCCGCGTCCGGCTACCGCTCGCAGACCCTGCTTCGCGAGGTTGTCCGCAGCTTCCCGTTCCAGATGGGCCGCGGAGAAATCCCGGTGGCCGTGAAAACAGCAGATAGACCCAAGGAGGTCGCCCGAAAATGATCATCACCCAGAAAGCCCTTTCCCGGCGCGCCGTCCTGCGTGGCATGGGGACGGCGATCGCGCTTCCGTTCCTGGACGCCATGACTCCGGCGCTGAAAGCGGCCGGCAAGCAACTCGGAGCGGGACGCTCCGGGTTGCCGCCCGTGCGGATGGCCTTCGTCTACGTGCCCAACGGCATCATCATGAACGGTTGGAATCCGGCATACGAAGGCAAGCTCGGCGAGCTGCCCCGGATTCTGCAGCCGCTCGAGCCGTTCAAGGACGACATCCTGCTGCTGGGCAACCTCACGCACAACGGGGGGCGTGCCCTGCTCGACGGCGCCGGCGATCACGGCCGATGCTGCGGCGCGTATCTCACCGGCGTCCAGCCGCGCAAAACGCTGGTCAACATCAAAGCGGGCATTTCCTGCGACCAGATTGTGGCCAAGGCCATCGGCGCTCAGACCAGATTTCCGTCGCTCGAGTTGGGAGTGGAAGACGCCAGGCAGGCCGGCGACTGCGATTCGGGCTACTCCTGCGCCTACACGAACAACCTGGCGTGGAAGAGTGAAACGCAACCGCTCCCGCCGGTGCTCGATCCGCGCGCGCTGTTCGAGCGGCTGTTCGGTGACGACGCGGACCTCAGCCCGGAGGCGCGCGCCAGCCGCGCCAGGCGCCGGCGCAGCATCCTCGATTTCGTCACCCAGGACGCCAGGCAGCTCGGAACCAGCCTCGGCCCTTCCGACCGCCGCAAGCTGGACGAATACCTTTCCTCCATCCGCGAGATCGAAGGGCGGATCGAAAGGACCGAGAAGGACAACGCGCAGATCAATCCGCAGATGGAGAAGCCCTACGGCGTGCCCGCCGATTTCGCCGAGCACTTCCAGTTGATGACCGACATGCTCACCATCGCTTTCCAGGCGGACCTGACGCGCGTGGCCACCTTCCTGGTGACCCGCGAAGGCACCTCCCGCGCGTATCGGGAACTGGGCATCTCCGACGGGCATCACCCGCTCACTCACCATCGCAACGATCCGGCCATGATCGAGAAGGTGGCGCAGATCAACAGCTACCATACCGCCCAGTTCGCCAAGTGGATCGAGAAGCTCAAGTCCATTGGCGAGAGCGACGGAACTCTGCTGGACAACTCGATGATCGTTTATGGCGCGGGTCTCTCCGACGGGAACCGGCATACCCACGAGGACCTGCCCACATTGATCGCGGGCCGTGGCGGCAACTTCTTCAAGACCGGCCGGCGCATCGTGGTCCGTAAGGAAACGCCGATGTGCAACCTGTTCCTGACCATGATGGATCGCATGGGCGCTCGCGCGGAGGATTTCGGCGACTCGACGGGGCGCCTGGAAGGTCTGGATCTGGCCTAGCCGGCGGGAACGGTCATGCAGTTTTCTGCGCAAGGGAAGCCCCCGACCGGCATCATCTATGACACCGGCCTGAGCCGCGTCTCCGACGTGCTGGCGATGGCCATGCTCTACGGATTCGACGGCAAGAACGAGGCGCGAGTGGTGGCGGTGTCGGTCAGCAAGTCGAACCTGGCCGCCGCCGCTTTCTGCGAAGTGGTCGGCCAGTTCTACTCGGGCGCGGTGAGCGGAGCGTTCGGCGGGTTTGGACGGACTCTGCCGGTGGGCCTTTCTATCGCCGGGAAATTGCCCGAAGACTCGCCGATGCTGACAGCGCCCCTGGCGAGGATGGACGCCGAAGGCAAACCCGTCTACCGTCACACCATCCACAAGCTCAACGACACGGCGGACCCGTCGCCGGTGATCCGCAACGCCCTCACCGCGCAACGTGACGAGAACGCCATCGTCGTGCTCAGCGGTCCGGCCACGAACCTCGCCCAACTTCTCGCGCTGCGTGACATCAAGGACTGGATCACGCGCAAGGTGAAGGTCCTGGTCGTCGCCGCGGGCGCGTATCCCGAGGGAGCGCCGGACCTTTATCTCCAGACCGACGTCCCGGCGGCCCGGAAAGTGTTTGCCGAGTGGCCGACGCCCATTGTCGCCTGCGGAGCCGAGGTGGGAACGTCGCTGCTGTTCCCGGCGGCCAGTCTGGAGAAGGATTTCGCCTGGTCGCCGGCGCATCCCGTCGTGGACGCCTACCGCGCCTATCGCGCCATGCCGTACGACGCGCCGTCGGAATCCATGGCCGCCGCTTTGTACGCGGCACGTTCGCAGGAGGGCTATTTCCGCTTGTCGGAGCCGGGAACGATTACCGTGACGGCCGGCGGTGCATCGAAGTTCACACCCACGCCGGAAGGCAGGCACCGCTTCCTGATGGTGAATCCGGAACAAAAGGATCGCATCCTGAAGACCTACGTCGAGATTGCGAGCGCGAAGCCTGTGCCGCGGACCCGCTTCCCGCGCCCGCCGCAACAGCAACAGCAGCAGCAGCAAAACCAGCAGCCGCCGCCCCCAATCAAGCCCGTGAACTGAGGCAGCGAAGATGAAGACTTTCAGGCCCTTTTGGACGACTGCCTGTCTGCTCCTCGCGCCGCTTTTTTCCAGCATCGCCGCCGGCCAGACCGGCGAGTTGCCCGCCGGTCCTCCGGTGATTCTGCTTTGGCCGGACGGAGCGCCGGGATCAGAAGGCAAGACGGCGGAGGAAGCCGTCAGAATCGCGCCGGCCGGCGACCGTGTCGTATCGAGCGTGCATCGTCCTTCGCTGACCGTCTATCTTCCCTTGAAGGACACGGCCACCGGAGCGGCCGTAGTGATCGCCCCGGGCGGCGGACACCGGGAGCTATGGACGGACCACGAAGGGCATACTCTTGCCAAGTGGTTGAGCGGCCACGGTGTCGCGGGATTCGTACTCAAGTACCGGCTGGCGCGCGAGAAGGACTCCACTTACACCATCGAAGGGCATTCGCTGGCTGACACGCAGCGCGCTATCCGCCTGGTTCGCGGCCGGGCGGCGGAGTGGGGCATTGATCCGGAGCGCGTCGGCGTGATGGGTTTCTCGGCAGGCGGAGAACTTGCCGCCCTGGCCGGCACGCGCTACGGAGCCGGCCCGGAAACTCCATCGGACAGGCCCTCGTTTCAGGCGCTGATCTATCCGGCGATCCCGCGCGAGATGAAGCTCTCCAAGGAGACACCGCCTGCTTTTCTCGTGTGCGGTGAAAACGACCGGCAGAACATATCGCAAGGGCTCCCCGAGCTCTACCTGGCGCTTAAGAAGGCCGGCGTCTCCGCGGAACTGCATGTCTTCGCCGGTGTCGGACACGGGTTCGGTGTTCGTGCCGGCAGCCGTGGCCCGGTCGCCGACTGGCCTGCACGCTTTCATGAGTGGCTGGGCGCGCTCGGCATGTTGAAGCGCAAGTAGGCGCTGGGGCGCGGGAATACGACTTCAACGTTGCACCCTGAGTCTTGCCAGGGGTTGTGTACGAATGCCCGCGACCGTGGCCAGCACATCATGATCGCCGTCTGGCAGACTCGGAACCACAACGTTGAACTGATAAAGTCCGGCGCCTGACAGCCCGGCGAACCTCAGCTCCACAGAGGCCGAACCAATCCGGATACTGGCCGTATTGGCAAGCGGCGCAGCTCCCTGAAATACTTCTCCGGCGGCCACCGGCGGGCTGGTGGGACCAAACCCGGTGCCCCACAGAGAGACGACCTCGCCGGGCCGCGCAGGCGCCGTCGGAATGC
>JBKKAI010000626.1:0-2749 GCA_046714815.1 Terriglobia bacterium
GGCCTGCTTTGCGGCCGCGGTCCCGGCGGACCTTTCGGCAGTGCGCCCCGGCCCGGTCACCGTCGAGGTGGCCGGCGAGAATCTCGTTGTGCGCTGGCCCGAAGAATCGAAGCGCGCCTGGCGGGCCGAATTCTCGCTCGACCCGGCCCGGCCGCTGATCGGCTCAATCGCCGTGGGCGTAAAGCCGGTCATCGCGCGGGCGCGCCCGCTCTACTGGTGCGAAACGGGAAAGCGCCGCGGCGGCTGGGACGCTTTCTTTGATTTCCCGCCCAGCCATCCGGAAGGCACCCGCCGTTTCATCGGCGAGTTTCGGCTGACCGCCGCAAAGGCGCGCACCGCGGGTGACCGCCTCGAGGTTTTTTTTGACGGTCTCAAGATCGGCCCCTTCACAGGCGGCATCGCCTACGTGTTTTATCCGGGCAGCCGGCTGATTCAGCAGGCGGCTCTGGTTACCACCGATGAGCCGGACACGGCCTTCTTCTATGACGCCGGCATCCGCATGGCATCCGACGCCGACCGGCGCGCCGGCGGAAACATGGAGTCGCGGATCACGTATTACAACACCGGCGGGCAACTGGCGGAAGTCGCTTCCGAAGGCCCGGAGCGGGCGCCGGTGGCGGCGCGCTACCGCGCTATCGCCGCACGCACTGCGGGCGGCAGCCTGGCCGTCTTCCCGGCGCCGCATCAATATTTTTTTGCGCGCGACTTCACCACCAACATGGCCCAAGTCTGGCACAACGCCTGGCGCGGCGACGTCTCCATCGGCGTGCGGCAGCTTCCCGACGACAACACACGCTTTTACCCGTGGATGAACGCGCCCCCCGGCACGCGTCAGCGGCTCGGCGTGTTTCTCCTGCTGAGCGATGCCGCGCCGCGACAGGCGCTGGAGGATGTGCTGCGCTACACACGCGCCGACCGCTTCCTTGCGCTCGACGGATACCAGCGGCTGGCCGCGCACTGGCACGTGGCCTACACCGTGCAGGCCATGGAGAAGGGTCTCGACTGGACCCCGCCGTTCAAACCCGTGCTGAAGGCCATGGGCGTGGATGCGGCCGTGATCATGGACTTTCACGGCGACGGGCACCCGCGCGACCTCACCGAGCTTCGCCTGAAGGAGCTGGACGCCTATTTCCGGGCGACTCGCGCGCAGTCGGACGCCGATTTTCTGCTGATCCCCTCCGAAGAGGCCAATGTCCACCTGGGCGGCCACTGGGCGGTCACCTTCCCCAAGCCGGTGTACTGGTTCATGGACCGGCCGGCGGGCACGGAATTCCGCAGCGAGCACCCGGTTTACGGTGCGGTCTACCGCGTGGCCGATGCGCGCGAATTGCTGGAGATGGTGCGCCGCGAGGGCGGCTGGATGTACCAGACGCATCCGCGCACCAAGGGCTCCACCGGCTTCCCCGACAAGATCCGCGAGACCGAGCACTTCCGCGATCCGCGCTACGTCGGAGCCGGTTGGAAGGCGATGCCCTCGGACCTGTCGTCGCCGCGGCTGGGCGAGCGCGCGCTGAAGCTGGTGGACGACATGAACAACTGGGGCCTGCGCAAGCGCATTTTCGGCGAAGTGGACGTGTTCCAGATTGACCCGACGCACGAGCTCTACGCGCACATGAACATTAATTATGTGCGCAGCGACCGGCTGCCGGGATACGACGATTACGGGCGGCTGCTCAAGGCGCTGGCCGACGGCGACTTCTTCGTTACCACCGGCGAGGTGCTGCTGCCGCGGGTGACGATCTCGGCCGCGTCGCGCGATGAGATCGCCGTCAAGGCCGACGTCCGCTGGACGTTTCCCCTGGCGTTCGCCGAGATCGTCTGGGGAGACGGCGCGGAAACGCACCGCGCGCTGCTGCCGCTCGATTCCACCCGCCAGTTTGATACCGCGACGTGGGAATGGAAGGCGCCGGCGAAGAACTGGAAGTGGGCGCGGCTGGCGGTGTGGGACGTGGCCGGCAACGGCGCGTTCGTCAACCCCGTCTGGAAGCCGAATCAACCTTGAAGAAAAGCGCGGAATGGACTATTCTGGCCGTCCTTCGCCCCGTGTTAGCCTGGGCCCCCCGGCGCGGTTGGAATTTCAGAGGGATGACGGATCAGCCTGATGCAACCCGGGGACGTTTACCTTCTCGAACGGGACCACATTCACGCTGAGCACATAACGCGCGTCCTGAAGGAGCGCGGATACACGGTCCACCGGCTGCCGCCGGAGGCGCCGGCCCGCGGCTCCTTCCGCAAGTCGGTCCTGCTGGTGAACCTGGGTACGGCCCGCCTGAACCTGGTCGAGTTTTTCGGCACGGTCTTCCAGAGCAGCCCGATCGCCTGCGTGGCCCTGGGGATCGAGCCTTCCGACGCGGAGCTGCTGGAGGCCATCAGCCTGGGCGTCACCGGCTATGTGGACCTGAACCGCCTGGAGCAGGACCTGGTACGCGCCATCGAGGAGGTTTCCGCCGGCTCGGTGTGGCTGCCGCGGCGCGTCATGCGCCAGGTGGTCGAGGAGCAGGCCCGCGGCCAGTTCCGGCGCAGGGCCGCCGACGGCCACCGCCGCGTCCTGACCGTGCGCGAAGAAGAAGTGCTGACGCAGTTGCTCGACGGGCGCAGCTACAAGGAAATCGGGCAGTCACTCGATATCGTCGAGCGCACCGTAAAAGCCCACGTCGCGCACCTGCTGGCCAAGTTCCAGGTTTCTAACCGCCACGAGCTGGCTGCCAAACTCCGCAGCAAGGGTTATCTGTAGTTCGAAGTCCATCTG
>JBKKAI010000627.1:0-6663 GCA_046714815.1 Terriglobia bacterium
TGATTGACGGCGAGGTTTTTGTGACTGCATCTCCTTTCAAACGGCACCAGCGGGCCTCTATGCGCCTATTGCGCAAGCTTGACCGGTTTGTGGACGCGGAAGATCTGGGCGAAGTCTACCACGCTCCTTTTGACGTATATCTTTCGCTCCCCGGCGCCAGCGGACAGACGCGTGTTCAGCCTGATATCCTTTTCGTCTCCAAGGCTCGCCTTCCAATCATTACCGACTGGGTCCGCGGCGCACCCGACCTGGTGGTGGAGGTGCTCTCGGAATCCACCGCCCGCACCGACCTCTTCGAGAAGAAGGAAGTTTATCGCGCCGCCGGCGTGCCGGAGTACTGGGTGGTGGACCCGGAGAAGAAACAAGTGCTGGTGCACCGGTTCGCGGCCGGTGAACAGCCCCAGGTCTTGTCGGGCGAGGACAGACTCACAACGCCGCTGCTGCCGGGCTTCGAGCTGCCCGTGTCCTACATCTTCGGCTGAGGCAACGCCGCGGCCGGCGGATCCGTGGAAAACTACTTCAACTACTTTACAGAGATCGAGGAGCACTTTCAGAAGGCCCGCGGGACGGGCGCTTTCCGGCTGTCCCCGCTGGATTGGGGGCTGATTGAATCCTGGAAAGACTCCGGCGTTCCGCTCGATGGCGTGCTGCGCGGCATTGACCGGTCGTTCGAGAAGTGGAACAAGCGGCCGCGGCGCGGGCGGATGGTGAACAGCCTGGCCTATTGCGCGCAGGAAGTGCTGGCGGCCGCGCACGAGCAGGCGGCGCCGCGCGAGGACCGGGTGCGGGAGGCCGCGCCCTTCACGTCCGCTGAGCTTGCCGCGCTGTTCGAGCGGCACGCGGCGGCGGTCCGGCCGTGTTTCCCGGAGATCGCGGCCAGCCTCGATGAGCTGCGGGCGGCGGCCGATTCCGGAATTCCGCTCGATTGCGAAGAGGTCGAGCGCCGTCTTACCGTGCTCGAGGAAAAAATGGTTGCGTCGCTGACCGCCGCGGCCACCGAAGAGCGCCTGCTGGCGGGGCGCCGCGAAATGGACGCCGCGCTGCAGCCGTACCGGCGCAAGATGTCGGCCGCGCAGATTTCCATGCTCGAGAAACAGTTCCAGCGCAAGTCGCTCCTGGAATCCGCGGGCCTGCCGCGACTCAGCCTTTTTCACTGGTAACAGAATGGCCGGCGCTCTCGACATTAGAATCGAAAAACTCGTCTACGGCGGCGAGGGCCTGGGGCGCATCGAAGGCCGCGCCGTGCTGGTTCCCCTGGTGCTCCCCGGCGAGCGGGTCGCCGCGCAGCCGGTGAAAGAGCAGCCGCGGCTGATTCGCGCGCGCCTGGAACAGGTGCTCGAACCTTCTCCCGGCCGCATTCCGCCCGGCTGTCCCTACTTCACACGTTGCGGCGGCTGTCACTACCAGCATACCGGCTACGAACAGCAGCTCCGTCACAAGGCCGCCATCCTTCGGGAATCGCTGCAGCGCATCGGCAAGATCGCCGCGCCGGAGCCCGAAGTGACTCCGTCCCCGCCCTGGAACTACCGCAACCGCACGCAGTTCAAGACCGAAAAGCGCTCCGGGACCCTCGAGATCGGATACTTCGAAATGGGCTCGCACCGGTTGCTTCCGGTGGACTTGTGTCCCATCAGCTCGCCGCGGATCAATGCGCTGATTCCGCAGCTCCGGGAGCTGGGGAAGCGGCCCGATTTTCCCGGCGGGAGCGGCGAGATCGAAGCATTCGTTTCACACGACGACGCGAGCGTTCTCCTGAACGTCACCGCCCTCGGCCCCTGGCCGGAGACGCTGGTCGGCGCCGCTCGCGAAATCATCCCGGACCTGGCCTCACTTTCCGTCAGCGAACCGGCCGGGCGCCCGCCGCGAGTATTCGGGCGCGGCCACATCCTCTACCGCGCCGCCGAAATGGATTTCCGTGTCAGCCACGGCTCGTTCTTCCAGACGAACCGGCTCCTCGCCGACAGCTTCGCTCAGCAAGCCGTGGACGGCCTGGCGGGAGACACGGCGGTGGAATTGTTCTCCGGTGTCGGCTACTTCACGCTGCGGCTGGCCCGCGCCGTTCGCCGCGTCATTGCTGTCGAAGCGAACCCTGCCGCGGTCCGCGACCTGGAATCAAACCGCAACCGCGCCGGAGCGCAAAATATTGACTCGCAGGCCGTCTCTTCGGCGGAGTACCTCGAAAAACGAGCGGCCAGGAAGCAGCCGCGCCCTGACGCGGTTTTCCTCGACCCGCCGCGCGCCGGCCTCGGCCGCCGGGCCGCCGAACATCTTGCCGCGCTCGGCGCGCCGGCGATTGTTTATGTTTCCTGCGACCCGGCGACGCTGGGGCGCGACCTCGCCGCGCTGATCGCGCACGGCTACCGGCTGGCGCGCCTGCGACTAGTTGACCTTTTTCCGCAGACCTTTCATATTGAGTCCATCGCGACGCTCGAAAGAGATTAGCCCGGGGGGAGGCTGGTGCGAAGCCCACTGCTGATGGTGGCCGCCGCTCTGGCAGGCGGAATTTTCGCCGAGCGGTGGCTCCGGCTTTTCGAAGCGGAATACCTGGCGCCGGTCGGGGTGCTCCTGCTGGCCGCGGCCATCGCCTTGCGCCTGGGCCGCGACCTGTCCGCGATTCTGTTCGCGCTGCTGGGCACGGCGCTGGCGGGCGCCTTCCTCCTGCTCCACTGGCGGCACCAGCGGCTTCCCGATGACATTGAGGGCCTGGTGCTGAGCGGACGCGTGGAGCTCAACGAGCCGGCCCGGCTCACCGGATGGATCGCCGATACGGAGTTGCGCCGCGGCCGCGATGAGATGTACCTGCTGCGCCTGGAGCAGGTGGAGAGCGCGCAGCAGCGGTGGACCGCGTCGGGAGCCGTGCGCCTCCAGCACTACCGCTTCGAAGAGTCGGAGCCGCGCCTGGAACTGAAATACGGCGACCGCGTCGCCGCGCTGGTCCGTCTTCGCGCCGTCCGCGGCTTTCACAACCCGGGCGGGTTCGACCGGGAAGCGCGGGCGCGGCGGGAGGGCGTCCTCTACTACGCCGGCGTCAAGGCCGCGGAACTGGCCGAGCGCCTGCCGGGCCGTGGCGGCCACTGGTGGATGGGCGCGCTCCAGCGCCTGCGGGGCGCGCTGCTGGCCCGGCTGGACACCCTGTTCCCCATGAACAGTCCCGCCAACGGCCTGCTGCGCGCCATGCTGCTCGGCGACCGCTCCGGCCTCGACCGCCGCGTCTCCGATGACTTCCAGAAGACCGGCGCCTATCACGTCCTGGTGGTTTCCGGATTGAACGCCGTGGCCGTGGCCGCGCCCCTGCTGCTGCTGCTGCGCCTGCTGCGCGTGCCCCGGCCGGCCGCGACGCTGGTGACCATTGCCACGCTTGCTGTTTACGTGGTGCTGGCCGGGAACAGCGTGCCGATCTTGCGCGCCGCCGTGATGTTCTCGATTTACCTGCTGGCGCGCCTGGTGTATCGCGACGGCGCGCTGCTGAACACGATCGCCGCCTCCGCGATCCTGCTGCTGGCCATCCATCCCGCCGACCTGAATGACGGCGGCTTCCAGCTTTCGTTCTTCGCCGTGCTGCTGATCGCCGCCATCGCCGTGCCGCTGGTGGATAGAACCTCGGCACCCTACCGGCGGGCGCTCGAGGAGCTGGACAATACTGACCTCGACCCGTTGCTCGCTCCGGCGCAAGCGCAGTTCCGCATCGAATTGCGGATGCTGCGCGACGCGTTGCGCGACAGGGCGCCGGGCTGGTTCGTGTTGCTGGCTGTGAAAAGCGCGCTGCGGTTCTTTGACCTGGTGGTGGTGGCGCTGGTGGTCCAGGTGGGCTTCCTGCTGCCGATGGCCGTCTATTTCCACCGTGCGGCTCTGGTGTCGGTGGGAGCCAACCTCATGATCGTGCCCATCGTCGGTGCGGTGGTCGCGCTGGGGATGGCGGCGCTGCTGTTGGCCCTGATCTCCACCGCGGCCGCCGGGTTGCTGGCGATTCCGCTGGCGGCGATGCTCGAGACGATGATGGCCATCGCGCGCTGGTTCGCCGCCTTCGACCTGGCGGCGCTGCGCGTTCCCGCGCCGCCGTTATGGGTGGCGGCGCTGTTCGTGGCCGGGACGCTGGGACTGGCGTTCGGCCTCGCTCCCGGCCTGGCGAAAACCCGCGCACTCGCTGCGAAGGCCGCCGCTGCGGGCGGCAGCCTGGCGCTGCTGATCGCCGCGTCACTCATCATCTGGCATCCGTTTCCGCCACGGTTGCCGCCGGCCGAGGTCGAAATCACCACGCTCGACGTGGCCCAGGGGGACGCGCTTGTGGTTATGGCGCCGCCCGTGCGCGTGATGCTGGTGGACACCGGCGGCTTGACCGGCGGTGAGTTTGCCACCGATACCGGCGAGCAGATTGTCTCCCCCTACCTCTGGTCGCGCGGCATCCGCCGCATTGACGTGCTGGTGCTGACCCACGCGCACCACGATCACATCGCGGGCCTGGAATCGGTGCTGGGAAATTTCAGGGTTGGCGAAATCTGGCTGCCGGCCATCACTGACCTGGAGCCGTATGACCGCCTGGCGCGCCTGGCCGGGCAGCGCCAGATCCCTCTGCGCATGCACGCGCGCGGCGCCACCGCCTGGATCGGCGACGCCCAGATCGCTTTCCTCTCGCCCGGCGCCGAATACCGGCCCGGCCGCCGGGCCCACAACAACGATTCGCTGGTGATGCGCCTGACGTACGGAAACCGCATCGCGCTGCTGGCGGGCGACATCGAGCGGAGAATGGAAATGGAGCTGGCGCGCGGCGAGACTCCGTTGCGCGCCGACTGGCTCAAGGCGCCGCACCACGGCAGCAAAACCTCGAATTCCCTCGAATTCCTCTCGCGGGTGAAGGCGCCCTACGCGGTGATCTCGGTGGCGGCCAACAGTCCCTTCGGGCATCCTCACCCGGAGGCCCTGGAGAACCTCGACGCCGCCGGCACACGCTATTTTCGCACCGACCGCGACGGCGCGGTCACCTGGGCCACCGACGGCAACCGCGTCCGCCTCACTACGTTCGAGTGGCAGCGCCCTTCCGCCGCCACCGACCTCTGGTAATAGCCCATGCAGATCCGCGATACGGCGCTCTCCGATTGAGCCGACGTTCAGACTTTGATGAAGATTCGCTTGCGGTAGAGCAGCGCCATGGCGCCCAGCCACACCAGCACGTACGAGAGGGCGAAGAGGAGCGAAGCATTGATGGGCGACGTCCACCAGCCGAAGAGATGTTCCACGATCCAGCGCCTGGCATCCACCGTGCCGCCGTCCGGGCGGGCGAACTTGATCAGCGACAGGATCCGGGCCGTCAGGCTGGAGAGAACATAGACGCCGAGGGCGTTGACACCGAAGATGACGAATGGCTTTGCCCATCGCCGGTATCCGTGGATGTCCATGAGCCAGTAGCAGCAGGCCAGCAACTGAAGTCCCAGCCCGGTGGTAAAGATCACGTAGGAGCTGGACCACAGCGGCTTGTTGATCGGGAACCAGAGGTTCCAGGTCCATCCCCATACGACTGCCGCCGCGCCGGCCAGAAACAGGCCCGCCACCTTTTCCATCGGCGGGCGCAGCGAGCGGAGCCACTGGCCGGCCAGCACACCCGAGAGCGTGGTGGCGATGGCCGGCAGCGTGCTCAGGATGCCTTCCGGATCGTAGAGTGGCCGGTAAATATGTCCCGCCAGAAGCGCCCGGTCAACGTAAGCGGCGAGATTCCCGGCGGCGCCCAGGTCGCCCGCGCCGAAGCCGGGAACGGGCACGAGCTTCATCAGCGCCCAATATCCCACGAGCAGCGCCGAGCCGATGACCCCCTGGGCCCTCCACGTGGTCTTCAGAAAAATCAGCGAAGCCACCAGGTAGCAGACAGCGATGCGCTGGAGCACGCCGGGAATGCGCAGTGTGGCGAGGTCGTAAAACGGGAAGCCGTTGAGGAACAGGCCCAGGCCGAAGATGATCAGACTGCGGCGGAAAATCTTCAGATACACGCCGCTCCCGCCCAAAGCCAGGGTAATCGAAACTCCTACAATGAACAGGAAAAACGGGAAGATCAGGTCTGTCGGCGTCCAGCCGTGCCACTCGGCATGCTTCAGCGGCGCATATACGGCGCTCCACGTTCCGGGGTTATTCACCAGGATCATGCCGGCGATGGTGATGCCGCGGAACGCATCGAGCGAGGCCAGGCGTCCGGGCGCGGCTGGCTCGCTCTCGCGCCGCGCCGGCGCTTCCAGGACTTCGAGTGCGCTTTCTGTTGTCGCCATGGACTGCTTTAGATCTCGGACTGGCGCTCGGCCTCCTCGGCGCCGGCCGAACCCTGTTGCAGCGACTCTTCGATGATCCGGAGGGCTTCCGCCTCTTTTTCGGCCCGCACCTGCAGGTTCACGCGCCCCAAGTCACCGGAGCTGATGGGGAACACGCCGATGGGCGCCTCCGGAGTATTCATCAAGACCTCGAAGCCGTTCGATTCGAGCAGACCTTTCACGACCAGGGCTTCGGAATCGTCGTTGGTGCTGAAAACCACGGCCAGTTGCTCGTCCGGCTGCCCCAAGTCGTCTTGCGTTTCATCTGGATCTTCTGGCACAGGCGCCTCCCTCTCCATCGTAACTCTTGTCCAGGTTCCGTCGCACAGGCATTCCTGCCTGTGCCGGGCTTTTGTAGAGCACAGGCAGGAAT
>JBKKAI010000628.1:0-2612 GCA_046714815.1 Terriglobia bacterium
CCGGCGCAGCATCTCCGCTTCGGTTTCCGGATCACCCGGGCGCGACCGTCAGCGCCAGCCACTTCCCGTCGGGCGACCCGGTGACGAAGCCGACCGGATCGTCGAAATTGGTGAGCATGGCCGGCCAGCCGCCTTCGGTGGCCACGCTCCAAACCTGCGGCAGGCCGCTGAGGTTCATCACAAAGGCGAGCCGCTTGCCGTCCGGCGACAGGCTGGGAGATCCCGCCGAGCCGACCTTCGCCATTCGGGCGACACTGGTTTCGAGGTCGTCCGCGCGCGGCATCCCGCCCGCTATTGCCGCTGGCGGCGCCGCCGCCCGGCGGCGGCCACCACCGCCGTCACAATCCCCATCCGGCTAAGCCGCCTGGTCCGCATGTCGCCTCCTACTGCCTCCAGTTTCGTACAACCCGGAGAACGCGCGCAAAAAAAATTCCCGCTCCGTCCGGTGCGGGTGCTATATTCCCCCTCCAGAGAGCCTCGCGCTTATGAACGCAAGCTTGAACGTAGGCAACGTGATCAAGAGTTTTCGGCAGAAGCGCGGACTCTCGCAAGGCGACCTGGAAAAGCGCACCGGTCTGATGCGCTGCTACATCTCGCGCGTGGAGAACGGCCACACGGTCCCCAGCATCGAGACGCTCTCGCGGATCGCGCAGGCGCTCGAAACCCAGCTCACCGAGCTGCTTCCGGACGGCGCCGCCGCCACCGCCGAAGTCTCCGAGCAGCAATTCCTCGAGGAGATGCGCCGCTGCCTTCCGATGTTGTCGCCCGCGGAGCGGGAGCAGATGCTGGAGATGGTCCGCGGCATCGCCGAAACGGAAAGCTGACCCGCAGCCGGGCTGAACCGGCCGCCGAAAAACTGCGCAGACTCGCCGCGGCGGGCCTGCGCAAATGACCGCTACCGCGAAGCCGCCTGAACCCGGGAGGGTGGCGCTTTCAGCGCCTTCTCCAGATCGCCCTGCAGCTTCTTCAGCGCGGTTTCCACGCCCGCCTCCGGCTTCAGTTCCATCGCGCGTTTGGCCGCATCCAAGGCCCGTTCCCGCAGGATCTTGACCTTGTCGGATTCATCGAGCCCCTTGCGATCGAAGACGCCGCTGAGCTTGTCCAGCGCCGTGGCCATGCCTGCCAGGAAGCGCGACGACGAAACCTCAACCTTCCCTGCCTCCATCGCTTTTTGCGCGCCCGCAACGTCGTCCGGCGTGGTCACCACCGAGCTGACCGCCCGCACCATGCCCCGGTTTGCCACCTTCTGATCGGCCGCGTCCCGCTGCTCCTCCACCAGCTTCATCCCCTTGTATACGCGGTCCAATTCGGTGACCGGCGCGCCGCTGCCTTTGGGAAACGCAAAGTCGAGCAGGATCGAGGGGGCCACGGGACCCTTCACCAACGCGTCATAGCTTTCCACCAGATGCAGCGTGTGGCGGCGGGCCTCCTTAAAGTGGGCCGTCTTTTGCTTGAAGAACTCGTTCTTGTGCGCGCCCGAATGGGCCCAGCCATCGGTATACGCCTGCCCCACTTCCAACTGGGCGTTGGCCAATCCCGCCTCGATCACCATCCGCCAGGGGCGCGCGCGCGGCACGAACGGGTTATTGCCCTGCTGCTCGATTTTCCCCAGGTGGTCGGTGGCCTTTTCCAGGTCGCCGGCGGTGTAGCTGTCCCGCGCGGCTGCGTAGAGCCACTCCGGCGAGCCTTGCACCGGACCCCTCTGAGAAGAGCAGGCGCACAACAACAGCGCCGGCGCCAGCACAAAAACAGCTTTCCGTTTTTCCGCTTTTACTTTCATCGGACCGAACTCCTTTCTTCCGTACGGGCAAGCCTGGAGTTGGATACCAGGATCCTTCGATGGGGCGTAGCTTAGACCCGCGCGGGCAAGAAAGCAATGCCTTCCGCCGCGGGCCTTCCGCCGCGGGAAACTTTGACGGGCTTCCGCGAATCGGTCCCGGCAGACGGCTCTTTGGGCGGGCTGCGCGGGCCTCAGCGAGCCAGGCGCGAGGCGCGGGCGATGTCGGACACCGCCATCACGCAGTTCGTTTTCCCGCCACTGCCCCCGGTAGCGTAGGCATACAGGATATTGATGTTGGCCGACGCCAGCTTGGCCGCGATGCCGGCCAGCGATCCCGGCTTATTGGCGAGCGGCACCACCAGCACATCCTCTTCAGTGGCCTGGAGGCCGGCCGAGCGCAGCGCCTTTTTCGCGCGCGCCGGATTGTCCACCAACAGGCGGATCGGGCTGAGCGACTCGTTGCCGACCCCCATCATCGCGGTAATATTGACCTTTTGGGCGGCCAGCGCCTGGGCCATCCGCGCCAGAGAGCCGGGGACATCGTTCACGAGCACGGTGAGTTGTTTGGCTTTCATAACCTGCGCAGAGTAGCATAGAGTATGCGCGAGGAGAAACGTATGGACCGTCGTGGCTTTCTGAAGAACTCTCTGGTGGCGGGAGGCATTTCGAGCGGCCTGGGCGCCATCGGTTTTGCCGCCCCGGACGCCAAGGGTGCCCGCATCAGGAAAGTGGAAGTGCTTCCGACGCGTGTTCCATTCCAGCGCTCGTTCCGCATCGCCACCGGCGCGGTCGGCAGCGCCGGCGGAGGCGCAGGCTCGGGCAAGCACGTGTT
>JBKKAI010000629.1:0-4491 GCA_046714815.1 Terriglobia bacterium
CTCCAGCACGCTCCACGTCGGCGGTTTGAACATCTCGAATCGGAAGCTGTCGTTGACGTAGGTGTTGCCTTCGACGTGCTCCTCGATGCGGCCGTTCGGCGGCCGGCGCTCGCGGATGGTGGGCGGAGGGGGCGCGGGAGCAGGCGCGGGCTTTCGCGCCGCTGATTCCCCACTGTCTCCCTTTTCGCCGGGTGAGACAAATTCGATGCGCGCGATGCGCTCTTTCCGGATGAGCGCCACTCCAAAGTCCGTTTCCAGGCGGTAGACGCCCTTCTCGACTCCGGTGATCGTCCCGGTCATCCGCCTGCCGTCGCGCAGAACAATTTCATCCGCCGGCAAGACCAGGCTCGACACCAGCAGCGCCAGCCACAGCCACGCGCGTCGGCCACCCGGAGCGTATGCTCCGAGTCGCCGGCGGACGTGTTGGAGATCGCGCATCTGGTCCCCCGGAGCGGCGTCAGGCGCGGGAGACTTCTTTGTATGCGCTTAGGAACCGCCGCATTTCGTCCTCGGTGCCGACGGTGAGGCGCATCCATTCGGTCATCGGCGGAAACGGGCGGCCGACCACCACGCCGCGCCTTCGCATCTCGCCGATCAGGCCGCCGATTTCGCGGCCGGTGTGAAAGAACAGGAAATTGGCGTGGCTCGGCGCGTAGCGGATGCTTTGCTGGTCGAGCCAGCCGGTGACAATGGCCCGGGCGCGCGCGTTGCGATCGCGGGTTTGCGGCACCAGGTCGGCGTCGTCCAGGCTGGCCAGCGCCGCCTGCAGGCCGAGCACGTTGGTGTTGAGGTGCAGCGCCTGGCGGCGCAGCCGGTCGGCCAGGTCGCGGCGCGCCACGGCGTACCCGATGCGCAGACCTGCCAGGCCGTAAATCTTGGAGAAGGTCCGCGACACCACCACGTCTTTGCCCGCCTGCACGTAACGGATTGCGCTTTCATAGGCGCTGGAATCAACGAAGTGGTGATAGGCCTCGTCCACCAGCAGGGCCGCGCCCGCGGGTATCGCCGCGACCAGCGCGGCGAGGTCGTCCTTGGGCGTGATCGAGGCGGTGGGATTGTTCGGATTGCACGCGTAGATCAGGCCGGTTTCGCCCGCCGCGGCCGCGGCCATGGCCTTCACGTCGTGCCGGAAGTCGCCGGTGAGCGGAACGGTCTTGACTTCAGCGCCGCACACCAGCGCGTAGCGCGCCGGCGATTCGTAGGTCAGCGCCGGCGCCACCAGCGTGCGGCCGGGCTTGAGAAACGCGCCGGCGGCCATGCGCAGCACTTCGCTCGATCCGTTGCCGAGCACGATCATGTCTTCACCGACGCCGTGCAGTTTCGCCAACCGCTCGGCGAGCTGCCGGTGCGCATCGTTGGGATAGCGCGAGGCAGCCGCGGTGCCGCGTTCGATGGCCTCCCGCGCGCGTGCGCACGGCCCGTAGGGGTTCTCGTTCGAGTTGAGCCAGGCCAGTTGGGAGCGCTCCGCTTCGCTGACTCGCCCGAGCGACTGCGCTGCCAGGTAGCCTTCGGAAAGAAGAGGGATGGAAACGGCCCCCGCTGCGCCCGCCGCTCCCACCGAGAAAAACGCCCGTCGGGATATGCGATCCATAGAGCCCCCTGGGGGCCATTGTAACGCATGTAGCTCAGGCTCGCCGCGGCGAGCCTGGGCCGGCTTTTTTCAGCCACCCGAGCACAGGCAAGAATGCACCGTGCTGCGCGGGCTACAGTTTTTGGGCGAAGGTACAGACCGAGCAGCTCCGGAACATGCCGCCGGGGCTACCCATCGAGCGGTCCTTCATGCGCTTCACCACGCGGGTGGGCTTGCCGCACTCGGGACAGGGTATGGAATCCGCATCGGAGCCCTTGGAGCGGTCCGCGGTCTTTGCAATTTTTCCACCAGCCATACTTCACTCCTTCGTGCATTATACCACGCGCGAACCGGCGCACAGGCTGGAATGCCTGTGCTACGTTACGGCCGGGCTTCGAGGCGCACGGGCAGTTCCAGACGCCGGCGCGCGCGGAAAACGGTGAGCCGCACCGTGTCCCCGACCCGCTTGTTCTCGATGCGGCGGCTCAGGTCTTCCCGCGCGATGGACTGGCCGTCGAGCTCGACGATGATGTCGCCGCCGACCGGGATCTCCCAGTTGCCTACCGCCACCACTTCGTTTCCGCCGCGCAGGCCGGCCTTCGACGCCGGGCTGCCCGGCTCGACGGAGAGCACCAGCAGCCCCTCATCCACCGGCAACTGGAGCACGTCGGCCAGGTCGCGGCTCAGCGGCAGCGTGCGCACGCCGAGATACGGCCGCAGGACGCGGCCCTCGCGCAGCAGGTCGCCGACGATCAGCTTGATGCGGTTCACCGGGATGGCGAAGCCGATGCCGATGTTGGTGGGACCGATGATCGCGGTGTTGATGCCCACCACCTGCCCGTGCGAGTTGAGCAGCGGCCCGCCGCTGTTTCCGGGATTGATGGCCGCGTCGGTCTGGATCACGTCTTCGAGCACGGCGCCGCTGCGCGGGTCGCGCACGTTGCGGCCGAGCGAGCTGATCACGCCGGTGGTCAGCGTGTTCTGGAACTGTCCGAACGGGTTGCCGATGGCCAGCACCTTCTGGCCCACCTGAAGCCTTTGCGATTCGCCCAGGCGCAGGAAGGGCAGCTTGGCGGCGGACTTGATGCGCAGCACGGCCAGGTCGCTGCGCGGGTCCACGCCGACCAGCGAGGCCTGGTGCTGGCTGCGGTCGGCCATGGTCACCCGGACGCGGCGCGCGCCGCTGATCACGTGGTAGTTGGTGACGATGTCGCCGCCTTCGTCAATGATGAAGCCGCTGCCGGCGCCGGCCTCGACCGGCACCGGGTTCAGGAAAAAGTCATAGGTCAGCACGGTGGTCGTGACATTGACCACGGCGGGGCTGGCCGACTGGTACACCTGGATGTTGTTCTGCTCATCGCCGCCGTACGTGCCGGTCTGCGCCAGCGTGACGCCGGGCGCGGTGCTGCCGCTTTCCCACGGCAGCGCACCACGCCAGCCGCGCCAGTGCGGGCCGACCGGCGCCCACGTGGTGTAGTAAATGAAGGCGCCGGCCAGCGCGCCCGCGATGAAAAAATGCCGAAGCTTCATGAGGTCCTCATGCCTGGCGGAGCGTTCCGCTCCGGGCCGTTCCACGAGACCAGTTGCTCATACAGAGTATCCACCCGCCGGCGTGTTTCGTCGAGGGTCCCGGTGGCGTCAATGACGAAATCGGCGCGCGCGAGCCGCTCGGCGCGGGACATCTGCGCGGCCATGCGCCGCCGGGCTTGTTCGGCGGTATGATCCGCGCCCTTAGACAGAAAGCGTTCCACCTGCTGCTGCTCGGTACAGTCCACCACCACGACTTTGTCAACGCGCGATTCGGCGAAAGCTTCCAGCAGCAGAGCGGCTTCGATCACCAGGATGCCGCCGGGCCGGGTGCGCGTAAATTCGCGCACACGATCCTCGATCGCCCTGAGGATGTGCGGGTGCACCAACTCGTTCAGGCGGCGCACACGCTGGGGATCGCCGAAGGCATCGCCGAAGGCATCGCCAAACACCAGTGCGGCCAGGCGCTTCCGGTTTACGCCTCCATCGCCGTCGAGGATTTCACGCCCGAACTCGGCGACCACGGCATCGTAGGCCGGGCCGCCGGGAACGATGGCTTCGTGGCCCAGCCGGTCGGCATTGATGAGGCCGAGGCCGAGGCCGAGGCCACATCCCTTCTGCTCGAGCAGGGCGGCTACTGTGCTTTTGCCGCAGGCCAGTCCGCCGGTGAGTCCGACTCTGAGCACTCAGCCCCGCACATTATCCCGCATTGGGTCCCGCAGTGGGTCTGGGACCGGGGACGCTTCGGCTGCGCCACGGCGCAGCCGCGCCGCGCGGACCGTGTTGACCATCAACATGGCGATGGTCAGCGGGCCGACGCCGCCGGGCACCGGCGTGAGCGCGCCGGCCACCGGCAGCACCGAGTCGGGATGCACGTCGCCGACCAGCGTCGAGCCGCGCGCTTCCATGTCCTCGCGGCGCTTCGCGTTTCCCGGGAACAGCCGCTCGACTTCGGCGTGATCGGTCAGCCGGTTCATGCCCACGTCAATCACCGTGGCGCCGGGCTTGACGTAATCGGCGGTGATCATCGCCGGGCGGCCCATCGCCGCCACCAGGATGTCGCCTTCGCGCGCCACCGCCGGCAGGTCGCGGGTGCGCGAATGGCAGATGGTGACGGTGGCGTGCTCGTGCAGCAGCATCATCGCCATCGGCTTGCCGACGATATCGCTGCGCCCGATCACCACGGCGCGCGCGCCCTTCATCGGGATCTCGTAGCGGCGAAGCATCTCGATGATGCCCGCCGGCGTGCAGGGGCGCGAGCCGGGCCGCTGCGTCACCAGGTTGCCGACGCTCACCGGATGAAATCCGTCCACGTCCTTGGCCGGGTCCACCGCCAGCAGGACGCGCTTGGAATCCACCTGCGGCGGCAGCGGCAACTGCACCAGGATGCCGTC
>JBKKAI010000630.1:0-7068 GCA_046714815.1 Terriglobia bacterium
TTTCAGCGGGACCTCCCGCAGAAAGCGAGATCGGCAATGCGAACTTCGAACACCCTGGCGATCCTGGCGGTGGCGATGATCCTGGCCGGAGAAGTCCCTTCGGCGCGCGCCGACATGTGCCCCTCCGTTTATCCACTTGCCAGCGAGAAGACACGGTTTTTTGATCCCGCGCTGGCCGGCGCATGGGAAGAGGAAAACACCGGAAGGTGGATCTTCGATCCCGCGGGCAACGAGTCCTATAACCTCGCCATTCCGGGGGCCTTCCTGGAGTTCAATGTGCGGCTGGTCAAGCTGGGCGGGCTGATTTTCGTCGAGGGAATTTCGAAGCCCGCGCCGGCGGGTTCTCCCGCGACCTACGTGTTCGGACGCTTGCGAATCAACGGCGACGCTGCCGATGTGGAACTGCTGGACAGCGGTTGGCTCCGGGACACGATCGCGGCAAACAGAGCCATCCGCCCGGAACATTTGTTGAAGCTGGCGGACGGCGTGGCCCTCGCGGCGCCCACCGAGGTGCTGCAGCGGTTCGCGGCCAGCTATGCGCACGATTCACACCCCTGGAACGTTTCCTTCAAGTTGCAGCGCGTGGGAACAGAGCCAGTGCGCCAGGCCCCTGAACCCCGTGGAAAATGAGGTGAGAAATTCGGGCCGGTCAGCGTTGGATCAGCGGGGGAGACCGATGCGGCGCAGCAGATCGTCGAAACGCGGGTCGGGGCGCAAGTTGTCGTAAATTGGCTCGAGCTTCAGGTAGACAAGATAGTCCGCGCGCTCCTGAAAGGCTTTTTCCAGCCACTGAAACGCCTGGTCTCTTTCGCCCAACCCGGAGTGGATGGCAGCCGGATAGAGCGCCGAAACGTAACGCCTTGTGCGCGCCAGCTCCGCCAGATCAGCCAGGACCCTGCGCGCCTCGGCCTTGCGGCCGGACACGGCGTAGGCAAAGCCGAGTCCGGTGATGCACAGCGCGCTGCCGGGCAGAAGCCGGGTGGCCTGCTGGAATTCGGCGATGGCCTCCGGGTGGCGCCCGAGGTGAAGATTGGCCACGCCCATATTGAAATGGGTGATGAAATAGGATGGATCCAATCGCAGGGCTTCCTGCAACTGCGCCAGCGCTTCGGCGGGCCGCCGCGCGAAGAAATGGTGGCGCGCCACCGAAACCTTGATGACCGGCGACAAGGGGTCCTGCTCGTGGGCGCGCTCAATCTCCTTCAGGGCCTCGTCCATGCGGCCCATCCACCAGAGGTACTCGGTGTGCCATTGCCGCGCGGTCGCATTTCCCGGGTTCAACTCGAGGGCGCGCCGGAATTCGCGCTCCGCCGCGGCCCAGTCCCATTCGTAAAACATTTTGACCTGCGCCAGCGAGGCGTGTGCTTCCGCCAGCGTATCGTCGAGCGCGAGCGCCTTCAGGGCGGCGGCCCTGGCTTTGGGCATGGCCTCGTGCGGCGGCAGAACGTCATAGGGGATCGAGGCGAGCAAGGCATAGGAGTCGGCCAGGCCGGTGTGAGCCAGCGCGTAGGAGGGGTTCCTGGCGATGATCCGTTGGTAGTGCTCGATGCTTTTCTGGAGCGATTCCGGCGTGCGCCTGTGCCACTCGGCCCGTCCGCGAAGATAAGCGTCGTAGGACTCGAAATCGGCGGTGGATGCCTGCACCCGGGCCGCTTGCGGCGCCGGCAAGACCCTGGCAGACAGCGAGTGCACGATCCGCTGCGCAACCTCGCCCTGGATGTCCATCACATCGCTCACATCCCGGTCATAAGTTTCCGCCCAGAGCTGGCTTTCGCCCTGCACCTGGACCAGGCGGGCGGTGATGCGCAGGCGGCTGCCCGAGCGCCGGACGCCCCCTTCGAGCAGATAACTCACCGCCAGGGTACTGCCGATTTCGCGGATGGACCTGGCGCTGTTTTTCAGCGCCATCACCGAGGTCCGTCCGATCACCCGCAACCCATTGGGGGAAAAGCGCCCCAGCCGCGTGATCATTTCGTCGGTAAGGCCATCGCTGAAGTATTCCTGCGAGGCGTCGCCGTCCAGGTTCTTGAAGGGGAGCACCGCCAGGCGAACATCGCCGGCGGCGGTTTGAGGCGAGAAATACTGCCGGAAGAGATAGCCCGCGGCGAGCAGCACCAGCGCCGCCGCCGCAACCGAGGCGACACGCAACGCTGTGTGCCGTGGCCGGCGCACCGGGTCGGAAGCCGGGGGTTCGAGGGGCGATGAATCCGGCGCCTCTGCTGCCGGGACAGCGGGCCGCACCACTTCCACCGGCGCGATAAACCGGTAGCCGCGGCGAGGCAGAGTCTCAATGTAGCGCGGAGCGTCGGCGTCGTCGCCCAGCGCGGCCCGTATCTGCTTGATGCAGAAGTTCAAACCGCGCTCGAAGTCCACAAATGTGTCGCTGCCCCAGATGCTCTGCTGGAGCTCTTCCCGGGTGACGATTTCGCCGGGCCGGGCGGCGAGCAACGCCAGCAGCTTGAAGGGCTGCGGCTGCAGCTTGATCAGCGCACCGCCCTTGCGCAGCTCCTGGTTCTTGAGGTCCAGCTCAAAGACACCGATGCGCAGCAAAGGCGTTCCAGGGGAAGCCATTGGCGGCGATTATATCCAAAGGCCCGCTCATGTGGCTGCTGAAATGCTTCCCTGTCAGCAAATTAGCTGCACTCACATAACTCACCTCCTTCTTGCCGGCCATCCATTGCCAGGACTTCGGTTCCCGCCTAATGTTGGCCGCGTGACAGGAAAGAATCAGACGAGGAGGTTGGAGATGAGAGCCGTAACGATTCTGGCGACTATTGCGGTGACTCTGGTGGTGAATGGCGCAATGCTCGCGGCCGAGAAGGACCGGCGCGGTGGCCCATGGACGGCGAAGTACAACGCCGGACCGCTGCACGCTAAGAAGGGAATTGAGCTGGCTGTGCACATCGAGCCGGAACAGCTCGTTGTGTTTGACGGGAACAGCCGCGCCGTGATCGTTCCGTTTGCCCAACTGTTGGCGGCTACTTACAAACGAACGCCGTTCCATCACCTGGATCCCGCCGGCGCCGATGACTGGAACAACATGCTGGCCACCGACCCGCGCGCCGCCGTTTTCGCTATTCCAATTCTGCTGACATACCAGGCATTGGCCTTTAGCCTGCCGCGCGGCGCCCATCACTTTGTCCATTTCGAATGGCGAGACGGGCAGAGCGACCAGAGGCTGATCATTCAGCTCGGCAAGCGTCAAATCGAGAGTTTTCTCAATGCTCTGGGCAGCGCCGCCGGCGCCGGCAGCGGGAATCCCTGGGCTGGCGACCGCAGGCGCCGGGTGCTGGTGTTGAACCCGCCTGCCGCAGGAGCAACCCCGGATAGCCAGAGAGCGTCGGCACGCTTGGCCGCGCCTCCTTCACCCTTAATCACGGCGCCGGCGCTCGATTACGAGCAGCGCCTGATCGCACGCATATTCGCGGAAAAGACTATCCCGACGCTTCCGGTGGCCGGCCGTGCCACGGCGAATCGTCCTGCTCCGCGATGGATCTGGAATCCTCCGCCGCCGAACCAGGACCTCGCGGCAGCCGCCCTCGGGCGTGTGAAGCTAATCGTGCGGCAGGCGAGGCCGGTAGTCGCTCCGGCGCTCAGTGGGGGCGTGGAACTCACCGGAAATTGCAACCTCCATAGAATCCGGTGATTAGCCGCTCTCACACAACTAACCAAGGTCTAACCGCGCGTCCATTGCCCTGGTTTCGGAGGGCGCTTAAGGTGGCGGGGAAAGGAGACGGTGTATGAGCATTCGATGGTTCGAAATGAAACGGACGGCACGGAAGGCAGCGTGGGGTCTGGCACTGCTGGCCCTCGTTGCAAGTCCGGCGGCGGCCGAGCCCGGAGCCGTTCGCCCCGGCCGTGCCTGGACGGTGAAACACGAACGCGGCACGGAGGAAATCAGGCAGGGCGCAAGAATCACGGTGGCCGTGGACCGGTCGCGGATCACGTACGGCCCAAACTGCGCCACTCACGCGATTCCGGTGGCCGGCATCTCGGAGGTGATTTACCGGCCTTACACGCACAAGCGCTCCGAAGGCGCCGGCCGGATGTTCTGGAAGACCGCCGCCTGGGGGCACGCCGGGCCGCTGGTGGCGTTCGCGGTTATCTTCCCGGCCTACACGATTTCCGACCTTTTCAGCACGACGAAGCATTTCGTCGAGGTCACCTGGGAAGCGGACGGAAACAAGCGGACGCAGGTCTTCAAGGTCGGCAAGGGTGAGTACTCGGCTTTCCTGGCGGAGCTGAAGTCCGCGACGGGAAAGGAATGGAGCAAGCAATGAAACAAACAATGATGCTAACCATCAAAGCTCGGGGACTGGTTGCCATCCTGATTGCAGCCGGCCTCCCCATGGTTTTCCCCGTCGTGGCGCAGGCCATCGAGCGGCCCCGGCCGGGACGGCAGTGGGAAGTGAAAAACGAGCGGGGCTTTTTCGACATCCGGCCCGGAACCGGCCTCACGGTCACGGTTGAAAAACAGGCGATTGTTTTCTCGGAGCGCAAGGGTCCGTCACACACGATCGCCGTCGGCCAGGTGTCCCGGATCAGCTACTACAGCGGGACGGGAAGCGCGCTGCCCGGCGGAAAACGGCACTTTGTCACCGTCGCCTGGCAGGAGCGCGGCGAAACAAGGAAGCAGATTTTCCAGGTCGGCGGCCGGAAACACTATTTCTTCCTCGAGGAGCTGAAATCCGCAACGGGGAAAGATTGGGGGACGTTGACGCCATGCGAACGCTGAGAGCGTTTTTCATCTTCGTTCTGGTTCTGGCGAGCTCGGGATGCTCGGTGCGAAAGTTCGCCATCAACAAGCTGGGGGACTCGCTGGCCAATAGCGGGACGACCTTCGCCGCCGACAATGATCCGGAGCTGGTGGCGAACGCGGTGCCGTTCAGCCTGAAGCTGATCGAGGGCCTGCTGGCGGAAAGCCCGCGCCACCGCGGGCTGCTGTTCGCCGCGTCGAGCGGCTTCACGCAATACTCCTACGCTTTCGTGCAGCAGGAGGCGGAGGCGGCCGAGGACCGCGACCTGGCCCGCGCCACCGCGATGCGCGAGCGGGCCTGCCGGCTGTACAAGCGGGCGCGCGATTACGGGCTGCGCGGCCTGGAGATCCGCCATCCGGGCTTCGCCGCCGCGCTGGCCCGCGAGCCGCGTGACGCGGTACGGGCGGCAGGGCCGGCCGATGTGCCGCTGCTCTACTGGACGGCGGTGGCGTGGGGCGCGGCCATCTCGCTCTCGAAGCATGACCCGGCGCTGGTCGCCGACCAGCCGATGGTCGAGGCGCTGATTGACCGCGCGCTGGCGCTCGACGAAGCCTTCGAGCGCGGCGCGATTCACACCTTCCTCATTACTTACGAATCCGCCCGCCCGGGCGGAAAGGGCGACCCCGCGGCGCGCGCCCACAAGCATTTCGAGCGCGCCATGGAGCTTTCCGGCGGACAAATGGCCGGGCCTCTGGTGGCGCTGGCCGAATCGGTTTCGGTGGGCCGCCAGGATCGCGCCGAGTTCCGGGCCCTGCTGGGCCGCGCCCTGGAAATTGATGCGGACGCCAGACCGGAGTGGCGTCTCGCCAATCTGGTGATGCAGCGCCGCGCGCGGTGGCTGCTGAGCCGCACAGATGAGCTTTTTGCCGGCGAAGGCAACGCTTCGCCAGAAAAGGAGTAGCAAGCCATGCGGAAAAGACTGCAAGCAGTGTTCATTCTCGCTTGCCTCGTGGCGCCGATGCTCGCCGCCGAGGCCCAGACCCCGACGGTCCGGTTGGCCACGCTCGCGCCGCGCGGGACCTCCTATCACCAGGCCCTGCTGGCCTTGCGGGAAAAATGGCGGCAGGCGCCCGGCGGCGGCGTGGCGCTCACCATCTACCCCGACGGCACGATGGGCAGTGAGTCCGACATGGTCAGCCGCATGCGCGTCGGCCAGCTCCAGGCGGCGATGCTCACGGTGATCGGCCTGCAGGAGATTGACGATTCCGTCAGCGCGCTCCAGGAGATCCCCATGATGTTTCGCTCATTCGACGAAGTGGACTACGTGCGCGAAAAGTTGCGGCCGCGCCTGGAAAAGCGGTTTCTCGAAAAGGGCTTCGTAGTGCTGTTCTGGGGTGATGCGGGATGGATCCGGTACTTCTCTCGAGACGCGGTCGTCCACCCGGCCGATCTGAAGAAGGCCAGGATGTTTGTCTGGGCGGGCGACAACCGCCTGGTGGACCTCATGAAGGCGCTCGGCTATCAGCCCGTGCCGCTCGAGACCGGGGACATGCTTTCCGGCCTGCAAACCGGGATGATCAACGCATTGGCCACCGTGCCTTTTTTTGCGCTGGCCGGCCAGTTCTACCGCCACGTTCCGCACATGCTGGAGCTGAACTGGGCGCCCATGGTCGGCGGGCTGGTCATCACCCGGAAAACCTGGGAGGCGATTCCCCCGGCGACCCAGGCGGCGCTGCTGAAGGCGGCCGCCGAAGCCGGCGAGCAGATAAAGGCCAGAGGCCGAGCCGAGAGCGAGCGGGCGGTCGAGGCCATGAAACAGAGAGGACTGACAGTGCATGCTGTTCCGCTCGCTGTTGAAGGCGAGTGGCGCAGCTTCGCCGAGCAGGTCCTCTATCCCAAGTTGATTCGAGGCGGCTCGGTCCCGGCCGACCTGTTCGATGAGGCGCGGCGGCTGGTGAATGAATTTCGCGCCGCCTCGGGAGAAAAAAAATGAGCGCCTGCCAAACCACATTCCCGGAAACCGTGGAGTGCGCGGCGCCGGCGCCACGGCTGATCGGGTTCCTGCGCAGCGGCGAGAACGTGGCGGTTTCGGCCGCCCTCGCCGCGATGATGCTGATCCCTGTAGCAGAGATGTCGCTGCGCAAAACGCTTTGTGTAGGCATCTCCGGATCGAATTCGCTGGTCCAGCACCTGACGGTGGTGGTGGGCATGGTGGGTGCGGCGATCGCCGCCCGCCAGGACCGGATGCTGGCGCTCTCCACGGCGGAATTGCTGCTGCGCGGGCGGGTGCGCGCCGCCGCGCGAATCTTCAGCTATTCCTTCGCGGCGGCGGTGGGCGCGCTGCTCGGTGTCGCCGGGTTCCAGTTTCTCG
>JBKKAI010000631.1:0-10715 GCA_046714815.1 Terriglobia bacterium
CCCGTTTCCTTACCGGCTGAATTCAGAGCCCGTCGTCCAGCGCGGCTCATGGCGGTTAAAACTTAAACTCTTGCCTCACTCCTGCTTTACCATCACTGAATGAAATCATCCGTCATCACTCAGGGGCCGGACCGCGCGCCGGCGCGGTCCATGCTGAAGGCCATCGGCTTTACGGACGAGGACCTGGCCAAGCCGATCATCGGCATTGCCAATACCTGGACCGAGATCGGCCCGTGCAATTACCACCTGCGCGAGCTGGCCGCGAAGATCAAGGAGGGCGTCCGCGCCGCGGGCGGAACGCCGATGGAGTTCAACACGATCACCGTGTCGGACGGCATCACCATGGGCACCGAGGGGATGAAGACGTCGCTGATCAGCCGCGAGGTAATCGCCGACTCGATCGAGCTGGTGGCCCGTGGCAACATGTTCGACGGGCTGGTGGCCATCTCCGGCTGCGACAAAACCATCCCCGGCACGGTCATGGCGCTGGCGCGGCTGGATATCCCGTCGCTGATGCTCTACGGCGGCGCGATCATGCCGGGCAAGCACGACGGGCGCGACCTCACCATCCAGGACGTGTTCGAAGCGGTGGGCGCGTGCGCGGCCGGGCGCATCACATCGGCCGAGCTGCTCGACATCGAGAACCGCGCCTGCCCTGGCGCCGGCGCCTGCGGCGGCCAGTTCACCGCCAACACCATGGCCACGGCCTTCGAGGTGCTGGGCATCTCGCCGGCGGGCAGCGCAGCGGTGCCGGCCATCGTGCCCGCCAAGCTCGAGGTGGCGTTCGAATGCGGCCGAATGGTAATGGGTCTGCTTCGAAGCAAAATCACGGCGCGGCAGATCATCACCCGCGCGGCGATCGAGAACGCCATCGCCTCGGTGGCGGCCACCGGCGGCTCCACCAACGCCGTGCTGCACCTGCTGGCGGTGGCGCACGAAGCCGGCGTCGAGCTGAGCATTGACGACTTCGACCGCATCAGCGCGAAGACGCCGCTGCTCGCCAACCTGAAACCCTGGGGGCGCTACGTGGCCAACGATGTTTACGCGGCCGGCGGCGTCGCAGTGTTGGCGCGGCGGCTGCTCGACGCCGGCATCCTGCACCCCGAAGCGCTCACGGTCACCGGGCGCACCATCGGCGAGGAGGCCCGCGCCGCGAAAGAGACGCCCGGCCAGCCGGTGATCCAGCCGCTTTCCGAGCCATTGGCGCCGAGCGGCGGCCTGGCGATTCTGCGCGGCAACCTGGCGCCGGAGGGCTGCGTGATGAAAATCGCCGGGAAGAAGTCGCTGCTTTTCCGCGGCACGGCGCGCGTCTTCGAGCGCGAGGAGGACGCCATGGCCGCCGTACAGCAGCGCCGCATCCGGGCCGGCGACGTCGTGGTGATCCGCTACGAAGGCCCGAAGGGCGGGCCGGGCATGCGCGAGATGCTGGGCGTCACCGGCGCCATCGTCGGGCAGGGGCTGGGCGAGTCGGTGGCGTTGATGACCGACGGGCGCTTTTCCGGCGCCACGCACGGCGTCGTGGTCGGCCACATCGCGCCGGAAGCCGCCGATGGCGGCCCCATCGCCGCGCTGCGCGACGGCGACACCATTGTCTTCGATGTCGCCGGGCGGCAGCTCAATGTCGAGCTGCCCGACGCGGAAATCAAGGCGCGCCTGGCGCTTTGGAAGGCGCCGGCGCCGCGCTATTCGAGCGGCGTCATGGCGAAATATGCGAAGTTGGTTTCCACCGCGTCAAAGGGCGCAGTGACCGGCTGAAAAGCGCGGCGCAGGGGCCGCTGGCGCGGCCCAGTTATGAGTTATGAGTTAAAACCGGCCGGGGTGTTCAGCAATGCCAGCAGGTCCGCGGTGATCGCCGCAGAGTCGCGGCCGGCATCCACCACCATCAGGCGCCCCTGCCGGCGGTAGTGCTCGATCACGGCCGCAGTCTGCTTCTGGAACGTCTCGATCCGCCGCCGCACCGTTTCTTCCTGGTCGTCGGCGCGGTGGATGAGCTTCGCCTGGTCGGCGTCGCACACACCCTCGGCGCGGGGCGGGCGCAGGCGCAGGTTGTAGATCGCGTGGCACTGCGGGCAGCCCCGGCGGTTCGTGAGCCGCTCGATCATCGGTTCGGGTTCGACATCGAGCAGGATGACCCGCGGCGGCCTGCGGCCGGTCCTGGCCATCAGCGCGTCCAGCGCTTCGGCCTGAGCTTCGGTCCGCGGATACCCGTCCAGAATGTAGCCGGCCAGGCAATCCGGCTGGGCCAGGCGCTCCTCGGTCATCGGCACCATCACGGAGTCGGGCGCCAGAGCGCCGCTTTTCATGATGCTCTGCGCCTCGAGCCCCAACGGTGTGCCGCGCCGCGCGTGGTCTCTGAGTATTTCCCCCGTGGAGATTTCGGGGATTCCAAATCGTTCTTGAATCTCTACGGCCTGTGTGCCTTTGCCCGCGCCGGGCATGCCGAGCAGCACGATGCCACCGACATTCTTCATGAAGGCGCCTCCGGGCGTGCATCGTACACCGCGGCCTGCCCCGAAGCCTTCAGAAATCGAACAGGTAGTTGTACTTGACGAACAGGGCCCGCGAGAGCGTCAGCCGTTCCCGGCCGTGGGGATCCAGGTAGTCGAACGCGGAAAGCCGCGTGTTGTAGACCACGAACAGGCCGGTGCTGGAGGTGGACAGAAGCGCCAGGCGGATATTGCTGCTCACCTGGCTGGTGCGGCTGTTGTACTGCGTGAACGCCTGAAGATAGCTCTTCGGCGTGAACGACCAGTTGAACCGCAGGCCCACCAGGTCGGTGACGAAATCTCCCTCCGGGAGGGCGATGAAGTTGCGGACATAGCCGCCGCCCCAGGTAAGTTTCTTGTTCGGCCGGAAGGCGCCGTTGAAGTTGATCGAACGGATGGTTCCGGAGTAGAAGTTCCCCGCCGAAACGTTGCCGGAGGCGAAGAACCGTGCGCTCTGGTCCGTGCCGTAATTGAGCACGACTTCGCTGTAGTTGTAGCGGCCGGGCCGGACACGGACGCCGGGGAAAACCTCGAACGGCTTGTCGAGCCGCTCGAAGTTCCGGTTGAGCGCGAAGCCCAGCCGGGAGCCGTTCTGCCACCGCGAGTCGAGGTGGTAGTGTTCGAAGCCGGATTCCTTTTGGTTCGTGCCGATCGTGTACCAGCGGTTCCACTGGAAATGCGGCTCGAAAGAGCGCAGATAGCGCCCCTCCGGGCGGTGCGAGTACCGGTAGCCGAAGGTGGGCTTGCGGTAGCCCACGCGGCGGACGAATCCCACCTCGGGGTTGAAGTTGCGCCCCACTTCGGTGTAGGCCGCGTCCACGCGGTGGTGCTCGTTATCGAACTCGAACGTGGATGACGCGGCGTGGTCGCGGCCGTCCAGGCCCGGCGAGCGGCTCTTGGCAAAGTAGCTGAACAGGTTGGCGTGGCGGCCGAATCCCAGGTTCGCGTCCACGCCGAACGTGCGGTTGAACGGGCGCCGGCCGGCAAAGGCCGTGGTGGACTGGCGGTTGACGGCAATCACGCCGACAGAGGAGCGGTTGCGCAGCTCGCGGCTCAGCCGCAACACGCTGAAATTGTTCGCGGGCGCCACTCCGCCCACGCGCCGCGTCTGCATGTTCAGCAGCCCGAGGTCGAAGCGGCCCACGCGTCCGCTCAGCCGCAGGCCGGCGTCAATGGGAATCTGGCCGCCCGACTCGTCA
Organism: Terriglobia bacterium; assembly: GCA_046714815.1. Taxonomy (GTDB): domain Bacteria; phylum Acidobacteriota; class Terriglobia; order JAJPHL01; family JAPKYU01; genus JBKKAI01. The sequence goes on from JBKKAI010000631.1 coordinate 3,686, forward strand.
ATGCCGATCCGCCGGGAGAAAAAAAGCTCTACTTCCTGCGGCGCGCCGAACTCGAAGGTGCCGGAGTTCTCCAGGAAAAACGGGCGCTTTTCCGGGAAGAAAAGGTCGAACCGCGTCAGGTTGATCTGTTCTTCGTCCACTTCCACCTGGGCGAAGTCGGTGTTGATCGTGGCGTCGAGCGTCAGGCTGGAACTGAGGCTGTACTTGAGGTCCAGGCCGCCGTCGTGGATCGCCTTCGACCGGTCCGAGCCCAGCGTGAGATTCTGCTGGAAGCCGCCGAGCACGAACGGCAGCAGTTTCAGGTTGCGGTGCACCTTCAGATCCAGGCCCTGCAATTCGCCGGAGACGCCCACCTGTTGGATCGAGAATGGGCGCGGGACCTGCATCCAGTACGACTGCTCATTGCGGCGCCGCAGGTTTCGCCAGACGTTGACGCCCCATGTCTGGTTTGTTCCCGGCACATAGCGAAGCGTCTTGAACGGGATCTTGATCTCACTTTCCCATCCCCGCTCCGTCACGCGTGAGCGGACTTCCCAGACGCCGTCCCAGTTCAGGTTGAACGCCGAAGCGCCGCCGCGCTGCGCGCCGGTGCCGCTGCCACCCTGGCCGCCGGCGCGCGCCGGAGTGCCCACGCCGCCGCGCCCCTGTCCTGCCTTGGAAAGTTGCCCGTCGTATTCAATGCCGGCCGGGCTGGTGCCGAACAGGAACGCATCCTGCTGGCTATTGAAGGTGTCGAGCAGGACCACCACCGCATCGGTTTCGGCGAGCGAAGCGTCCCGGCGGTTCTGCGTCACGACGATGTTCCGCGGCTCGGAGTCGTGGCAGAGGATCCCGATATAGAGGTTGTCGTCGTCGTAGGCGAAGCGCACCTCCGTCTGCTCAGAGGCCGGTGAGCCTTCATTCGGCTCCTGCTGGACAAAACCGGAGGCGGGCTCGATTGCTTTCCACAGCCCGTCATTCAATACCCCGTCCAGGACGGGAGGCGACTCGACACGGTAGGCACGCGCCCGCTTGCGCGGGGTTTGCGCCGCGCCGGCCGCCGCGAGCGATGCCAAAAGTAGAAGCAGAGTGATTGTACGAGGCATCGTCGGGCGCGGCGCAGTTAAGAATGAAAAGTGAAAAGTTAAAAATGGCGGAAGGCGCCTCCGGCGCCATCATTCTTAACTCATAACTTTTAAACTGGCCGTGAAGCGGCCCATCACCGGCCCATCAGCGCCGCGATGCGCTTTTCCAGCGGCGGGTGGGTGCTGAACAGCTCCATCAGGCCGCCGCCGGAAAAGGGCTTCACGATGAACAGATGCGCGGTGGCCGGCGACGCCTGCATGGGCAGCCGCTTGTTCCAATTCTCGAGTTTTTCGAGTGCCCCGGCCAGCCCGAAGGGGTTGCCGGTGAGGTGCGCTCCGGTGGCATCTGCCTTGTACTCGCGCGAGCGCGAGATGGCCATCTGGATGAGCATCGCGGCGATGGGCGCGACGATGATCATGAACAGGCCCTCGAGGCCGCCGCCGCCACCGCCCTCGTCGTCACGGTCGCGGCTGTGGCCGCCGAAGATCATGGCCCACTGGCCCACCATCGCCAGGTGGCTGATGGCGCCGGCGATCATCGCCGCCACCGAGCTGATCAGGATGTCGCGGTTCATCACGTGGCCCAGCTCGTGTGCCAGCACCCCCTCGAGCTCGGAATCGGGGAGCAGCCCGAGGATGCCGGCGGTCACGGCCACCGCGGCATGCTTCGGGTTGCGGCCGGTGGCGAAGGCGTTCGGCGTGTCGGTCGGGATCAGGTAGAGCTTCGGCATCGGAAGGTTGGCGCGCATCGCCAACCGCTCCACCATCGGATGCACGCGGCGGTAGATTTCGGGATTCGAGTCGGGCGCCAGGGGCTGCGCGCTGTACATCCGCAGCACGATCTTGTCCGACCAGAAGTAGGAGACGAAGTTCATAACGCCGGCGAAAACGAGGGCGATGGTCATCCCCTGGTTGCCGCCGATCGCCCGGCCGATCGCCAGGAACAAAAGCGTAAGTGCCGTCAGCAGAAGCGCGGTCTTGAATGTATTCATAGCGGTTCCTGTTCAGGTCCGGCACAGGCTCGGTGCGGCGAGCCTGCGCTAGATACAGTATACGACATCAGTGGGGCTGAAGTTCCTCCTGCTCCACGGGCGGCTGCGCTGTCGTCGCCGGCCGGCGCTCGAATGTTAGCGCACCGGCCGCGTCGGCGTCCACCAGGACGCTGTCGCCCGGCAGCACCTGGCCTTCCAGCAGCTTCATCGCCAGCGGGTCCTGGATCATCCGCTGGATGGCGCGGCGCAGCGGGCGCGCGCCGAATTCCGGGTCGTAGCCCTTGGCGAACAGCGCCTTGCGCGCCGCCTCACTCATCACCAGCTCGATCTTGCGCTCGGCCAGCATCTGGCGCAGGCCGGCGAGCTGGATTTCGACGATCTGCTCGAGGTCCTTCTCGTTGAGCGCGCGGAACACGATGATCTCATCAATGCGATTGAGGAACTCGGGCCGGAAGGTCTGGTGCAGCGCCTCCTGGAGCCGCTTCTGCAGCTCCGCCTCGGCCGCTTCGGCCTTGCCGCGGCCGTCGGTGGCGGTGTTGAAGCCGATGTGCGCCTCGCGGATGAAACTCGACCCGACGTTGCTGGTCATGATGATGACCGCGTTGCGGAAGTCCACCGTGCGCCCCTTGCCGTCGGTGAGCCGGCCGTCCTCGAGAATCTGCAGCAGCGCGTGGAACACGTCCGGGTGCGCCTTCTCGACTTCATCGAACAGGACCACCGAGTACGGGCGGCGGCGGATATGCTCGGTCAACTGCCCGCCCTCCTCGTAGCCGACATAGCCGGGAGGCGCGCCGATCATGCGCGACACCGCGTGCTTCTCCATGTACTCGCTCATGTCCACGCGCATCATGGCCTTCTCGTCGTCGAACAGGAACTCGGCGAGCGCGCGGGCCAGCTCCGTCTTGCCGACGCCGGTGGGGCCCAGAAAGATGAACGAGCCGATGGGCCGCCGCGGGTCGGCCAGGCCGGTGCGGCTGCGGCGCACAGCGCTGGCCACGCGCCCGAGCGCGTCTTCCTGGCCCACCACGCGCAGCCGCAGGCCCTGCTCCATGTGCACCAGTTTCTCGATTTCGCCTTCGAGCATGCGGGACACCGGGATACCGGTCCACTTGGCGACGATGCGGGCGATATCCTCCTCGTCCACGTCGTCCTTGAGCATGCGCCCGGCGCGCTGCTGCTCGCTTTGGTGGTTGGCGGCGGCCAGGTTGCGCTCCATCTCGACCAGCTTGCTGTAGCGGATCTCGGCGGCGCGGTTGAGGTCGCCCTGGCGGGTGGCCTGCTCCTCCTCCAGCTTCAGCTTCTCGATCTGCTCCTTCAATTCGCTGACCCGTCTGATGGCGCCCTTCTCCTGCTCCCAGCGCTCGCGCAGGCGAGTGACCTCGGCGCGCTGGCGCTCGATCTCGGTTTCCACATGGCGCAGGCGCTGCCGCGAGGCATCGTCGTCTTCTTTTTTCAGCGCCTGCCGCTCGATCTCCAGTTGCGTCATCCGGCGCTGGAGCTGGTCAATCTCCACCGGCACCGAATCAATCTGCATCTTCAACGCGGCGCCCGCCTCGTCCACCAGGTCAATGGCCTTGTCCGGCAGAAAGCGGCCGGTGATGTAGCGGTGCGAGAGCGTGGCCGCGGCAACGATGGCCGAGTCCTTGATGCGCACATGGTGGTGCGTCTCGTAGCGCTCCTTCAGGCCTCGCAGGATGGCAATGGTATCTTCGACGGTCGGCTCGCCCACCAGCACCACCTGGAAGCGGCGCTCGAGCGCGGGATCTTTTTCGATGTACTTCTTGTATTCGTTCAGGGTGGTGGCGCCGACGGCGCGCAGGTCGCCGCGGGCCAGCGCGGGCTTCAGCATGTTGGAGGCATCAATGGCGCCCTCGGCCGCGCCGGCGCCCACCAGCGTGTGCAGCTCGTCAATGAAGAGCACGATCTGCCCCTGCGCGTCGTAGATCTCCTTGAGGACCGCCTTGAGGCGCTCCTCGAACTCGCCGCGGAACTTCGCGCCGGCCACCATCGCGCTCAGATCGAGCGCCACCAGCCGCTTCGACTTGAGGCTCTCCGGCACGTCGCCGGAAACGATGCGCTGCGCCAGCCCCTCGGCGATGGCCGTCTTGCCTACGCCCGGCTCGCCGATCAGCACCGGGTTGTTCTTCGTGCGGCGGGAAAGCACCTGGATCACCCGGCGGATCTCTTCGTCACGGCCGATCACCGGGTCGAGCTTACCCTTGCGGGCCAGCTCCGTCAGGTCGCGCGCATAGCGCTCCAGCGCCTGGTAGGTGGCCTCCGGAGTGGGCGAGGTGACCCGCTGCGAGCCGCGGATGCCGGCCAGGGCCTTGAGAATCGCTTCGTGGTTGGCGCCGCCGGCGTTCAGCGCCAGTTGCGCGGGATCCCCTTTGAGCTTGGAGATGGCCAGCAACAGGTGCTCGGTCGAGATGTATTCGTCCTTGAAGCGCTGGGCCTCCTGCTCGGCATCCTGAAACACCTGCGCCAGCGGCGGCGAAACAAAGAGCTGCCCGCCGGTTCCGCCGCCGGTGACCTGCGGCACGTTCTTCAGCGCGCGCTCGGCATCCATCAGGATCGTGTCGGGCGAAATACCCATCTTGCCCAGCACCGGCTGCACCACGCCGTCCGGTTGCGCCGCCAGCGCCACCAGCAGGTGCAGCGGCAACAGGTTCTGATGGTTGTGCTGCTGCGCCACCGCCTGAGCCTGCTCGAGAACCTCCTGCGCCTTCAATGTGAATCGGTCCATCCGAATCATGGTGTCACCGCCTTTCGCCCCAAAAGCTTAGGGGAGGCGCTCGCCGGAAGCCATCCGGCCAACTCCTCCACCTTACTTCTATCTTACCGCGTTTCAGTGTTCGGCAGCGTGAAGCTGCGGGAAAACGCGCCGTAGCTCCGCTCCACCCCGGTGGAAGTTTTCTTCACTTCGCTGCTCGACCTTCCTTAGTATAGTACGATAATAAAATCTTAGTGCTTTGCTGTCAAGTACTATTTAACGCTTAGAATCAGACACTTAAGGTAGTGTGTCTCCGGTATCATGAGCGATATCGGGTGGTCTTTTGCCTGGGTCCGCCGCTCGATGACGGTCACCTGGCGGCGGGCATCGAGCGCCGCCGCTGCCACGATCTCGATGAAGGCGGCTTCGCTCAGGTGGTGCGAGCAGGAGCAGGTAACCAGGATTCCACCGGGACGCAGCAGCCGCAGCGCCCGCAGATTGATCTCCTTGTATCCGCGCAGGGCGCCGTCGAGCGAGCCGCGCGACTTGGCGAACGCCGGCGGATCGAGCACCACCACGTCGAACGCGCGCCTCAGATCGTCGTAGCTTTTCAGCAGGTCAAAGGCGTTGGCTTCGGTGAAGTGCAGGTTCGCGCCCTTGAGCAGCGCCCCGTTCCGGGCGGCGTTTTCCTGGGCCGCGGCCAGCGCCGGCACCGAGGAGTCCACCGCTTCCACCGAGGAGCAGCGCCGCGCCAGGTGCAACGCGAAGCCGCCGGCGTAGGTGAAGCAGTCGAGCGCCTCGCCGCGGGCATAAGCTTCGGCGGCGGCGTAGTTTTCGCGCTGGTCGAGAAACGCCCCGGTCTTCTGCCCCGCCAGGAGCCGCGCGCCAAAGCGCAGGCCGTTCATCTCCACTTCGACGGTCTCCGGGCAGTCGCCTGCGACGATGCCCGCGCGCTGCTCGAGTGCTTCGAGCTCGCGCACGCGGACGTCATTGCGCTCGACGATGCCGGCGGGGGCGAACAGCTCGCCGAGCAGCTCGACGACCAGCGGCTGCGCGCGGTCCATGCCCTGGGAGAGCGTCTGCAACACGAGCCGGCCGCCGTAGCGGTCAACGATCAGGCCCGGCAGGCCGTCGGCCTCTCCATAGACCAGCCGGTACGCGTCTGTGCCGCTGACGACGCGGGCGCGAAAATCGCGCGCCTGCTCGATCCGCTCGCGGAAAAACGCCGCGTCAATCGGCCGGTCCGCGCCGTCCAGCAGCCGCAGCGCAATCTGCGACGCCGCGCTGTAATGCGCCTTGCCGAGAAACCGTCCACCGCGCCCGGTGAGCCGCACCACGTCGCCGGCCTGCGCCTCGCCGGCGCTCACCATATCGCTGCGGTAAATCCACGGGTGCCCCGAGCGCAGACGGTCTGCCGCGCGCCGATTGATCACCACCGAAGGCTCCATCACTCGTCATGTTACATTCGAAAGCGAGTCCGGAGTTTTTTCAACTTGGAGCTTTCCGACTTTGATTACGATCTGCCGCCGGAGCTGATCGCGCAGGAGCCGGCGCCGGAGCGCGGCGGTTCACGGATGCTCGTTGTGAATCGTTCGGCGGGCACGCTCGAAGACCGCTCCTTCACCGAACTTCCCGACCTGCTCGCTCCCTCCGACGTCGTGGTGCTGAACAACACGCGCGTGCTGCGCGCGCGGCTGTTCGGGCGGCGACTGGGGGTCCGCGCGCAGCCGGTCAGCCCGCGCAACCCGGCCGCGCGCGATTTCCTTTCCGGCACGGTCGAGGTGCTGCTGGCGCGCCGGCTCGATGGCGAAACCTGGGAATGCCTGGTCCACCCGGGCCGCAAGGTGGGCATCGGCGAGCGAATCTCGTTTGGCGAGGGATTCGAGGCCGAGGTAATTGCGCGCGGAGAATTCGGCGCGCGCACGCTGCGCTTCGGCTGGGTGGGCGACTTCGACCAGCAACTCGACCGGGCTGGGCACGTCCCACTGCCGCCGTACATCCGCCGCGCGGCTCGGCCCGAAGACGCCGCGCGCTATCAGACTGTCTATGCCCGGGAGGCGGGATCGGTCGCCGCGCCCACCGCCGGCCTGCACTTCACCCCGGAGATGCTCGAGCGGCTGCGCGCCCGCGGGATCGCGATGCCCAGCCTTTCGCTGGACGTGGGGCTCGGCACCTTCCTGCCGGTCCGCGTCGAGCGCGTCGAGGAGCACCGCATGCATTCCGAGCATTACCACATTCCGTTCGAGACGGCGGAGGCGGTGAAC
>JBKKAI010000632.1:0-6649 GCA_046714815.1 Terriglobia bacterium
CCCGGACCTCAATTTGACCCGCGCCACCCTGGCGGCCATGCTGACGTATCCCGCCGAAAGCGGAACGAAAGGCGACAAGTGGGGAGCGTATTTTTCCGAGAAGAAGGAATTTGAATGGGCGTTATGGCCGCAGGCCAAGGAAAGACGAAGCGCCGAAGCGGAGTTGATGGACTGGGCTGATGATGTCACATACTCGTTTCACGATGTCGAAGACTTCTATCGCGCGGGAAGGATACCGTTGCATCTTTTGAGTAGGCATACGTCGGCGGAACTAAGATACGACGGGATCTGGCGCATTATGGATCCGCGATCCCAACATGACGGCACTGCAGATCGGCCAGCGTTCAGTGCGGAATGACCGAAAGGCAGGCGGTCACGATGTGGCAACGCCTCAGAGGGGTTTCCCTGGGATCGCCACTGGACTATATCCTGTTATGAAGCGATTCCTCCTCATAGCGATCCTGCTGTTCGGTTTGGCGCCTGCGGCCGACGCACAGGCGCCGCGACCGCGGGCGCTGCCGCCGCTGCGGGAGCAGGCGGCCATTGAGCAGCAGTGGCTGAAGCTGCGGCTGGAGCGCGTCCTGCCCCAATTGATGCGCAAGCACAGCGTCCAGATGTGGCTGGTGATCTGCCGCGAGTATAACGAGGACCCGGTGTTCTTCTCGCTGGCCTCGCCAACCGTGTTTGCGGCGCGCCGCCGCACGATGTATGTCTTTCACGACCGTGGCGGTGAGCTGGGCGTCGAGCGGCTGGCGCTGGGTGGCGGCTCGAACGGCGGGCTGTACACCGTCTACCGCGACCCCGACGTCGAGAACCGCGAGATCTACGGAGAAGGCCAGTGGCAGTTGCTGAAGAAGCTCATCACCGAGCGGCGGCCGGCGACCATTGCGGTGAACATCTCGCATACGCATGCTTTCGCCGACGGCCTGTCCGCCGGCGAGCGCGAGAAGTTGGAGACGACGCTCGGCCCCGAATACACCAGGCGCCTGGTGCGCGCCGAAAACCTCGCACTCGACTACATCGCGATGCGCCTGTCCGAGATGCTGCCGGTTTACCGGCAGATGATGGAGACGGCGCACTGGATGATCGCCCGCGCCTTCTCGAGCGAAGTGATTACGCCGGGAACGACCACCAGCCAGGACGTGGTCTGGTGGCTGAGGCAGGAACTGAACCGGCTGGGCTTGGGCACGTGGTTTCAGCCCAGCGTGCGGGTGCAGACGCAGGAGCGCGCCGGCGCCAGTTTTTTGGAAGAAGCCAGGCCCGTGGTGATCGAACGCGGCAGCGTTCTGCACGTGGACTTCGGCATTAGCGCCATGCGGCTGAACACCGACACGCAGCACATGGGCTACGTGTTGCGCGAGGGCGAGCGCGGCGTGCCCCCGGGCATTCAGCGCGCGCTGGCCAACACCAACCGCCTGCAGGACCTGCTGATCGCGCGCCTGCGGCCGGGGCGCACCGGCAATGACGTGCTTGCCGACACGCTGGCGGCGATGAAAGACGCTGGAATCAACGGCCGCCTGTACACGCACCCCATCGGCGACCACGGTCACGGCGCCGGCCCGCTCATCGGCCTCTGGGACCGCCAGGAGAGCGTGCCCGGCCGCGGCGACGTGCCGCTGCTGGCCGGCACCTGGCACTCGATCGAGCTTTCCACGCTGACCGCCGTGCCCGAATGGGGCGGCAAAGAACTGTGGGTTGGCCAGGAAGAGGACGCGGTGCTCGACCAGAACGGCCGCGTTTTCTGGGTACTGAAACGCCAGACCACATATCATCTGGTCAGGTAGAATGCCGGATATGAAAAGCGGATGGGTTGGAGTGTTGTTGCTCGCGCTGCTGGGCGCGCTGATTGCCGCCGGGCCGGCGCATCTTCCGCCGGGGACGCGTGTTGGTGAGCTCGACGGCGGACGCCTGCTGGCGCCTACCGGCCAATTGCTGCTCACCGAGTCGGCCGCGGCCACCATCCCGATTCCCGGGCGGCCGGTGGACCTGGCGCTGAGCCCCGACGGCAAGCTGCTCGCCGTCCTGCATAATCTCGGCGTGGATTTCGTGGACACTTCTTCTCAGGGCATTCTGCGGCGCGTCCTCACCGGCCCCACTTCGTACCTTGGCCTGGCCTTCTCGCCCGACGGCGAGTCCCTGTACACGGGTGAGCTGACTAAGGGCGGCACGCACCACCTGCTGCGCATCCCGGTGAAAGCCGCGGGCGCGATCGGCAGGATTCCGCTGCCGGCCGACTCGCTGCCCGCCGGCGTCGCCGTTGACAACCGCGCGGCTTACGTCTGTCTGAACCGCCGGAATTCGCTGGCCATCGTAGACCTGGCTTCGGGCCGGTTAAAAAAAGAGATCGCGGTTGGAGTGGCGCCCGTATCGGTTGTGGCAGCCGCCGAGGGTGGCAAAGTTTTCGTGGCCAACTGGGGCGGCGCGCGTCCCGAGCCGGGCGACGCCACCGCAAACTCAGCGGGCACCCCGACCCGCGTGGATAAGGCGGGAATCGCCAGCTCCGGCAGCGTGTCGGTGATAGACATTGTGCGGGGACAGGCCGTGCGCGAGATTACCGTCGGCCTGCACCCGGCGGGAATGGCGCTGCGCCCGGACGGCAAGCTGCTGGCCGTGGCCAACGCCAACTCCGATTCCGTCAGCCTGCTCGATACCGCTTCCGACACGGTGGTTCAGACGCTGAAGCTCGAAGCGTTCCCGCGCGGACATTTCGGCAGCAGCCCAACGGCGGTAACCTTCGGGACCGGCGGGCGGCTGTTCATCGCCTGCGGCACGAACAACAGTGTCGCGGTGGCTGCGCCGGACGACAAGGACGTCTATCGAGTCTCCGGCTGGATGCCGGCGGGATGGTACCCGGCCGCGCTGGCGGCGGCCACCCGGACCGCAAGCTCCGGGCCGCCGGCAACCCATAACACGATCTACGTCGCCAACACCAAGGGCGCCGGCTCGCGGGATCGCAAGCCGGGCCGCGCTTTCGTCGTCCGCGATTACCTCGGAACGGTTTCCGTGCTGCGCGTTCCCGAAGCGGGCGAGCTGGGCCGCCTCAGCGAGGCGGTGGCCGAATCGAACAGCCCGTTTGGGCCGCAGGGCGAGAGCGAAGTGCGCGAGCTGAAGCAACTCGGCATCCGCCACGTGTTCTTCATCATCAAGGAGAACCGCACCTATGACCAGGTCTTCGGCGATCTGGGCCGCGGCAACGGCGACGCGGCGCTGGCTCTGTACGGCGCCGGCGTCACGCCCAATCACCGCGCGCTGGCGCTCGGCTCGGTGGTGCTCGACAACTTCTATGCCAGCGGCGCCGTCAGCGCCGATGGCCACCAGTGGCTCACCCAGGCGTTCGTGGTGGATTACCTGGAGCGCGCCTTCGCCTCGTGGCCGCGCAGCTATCCCTACGCGGGCGGCGATCCGCTGGCCTATGCGGCATCCGGTTTTCTCTGGGACCACGCGGAGCGCCACGGCAAGACCGTGCGGATCTACGGCGAATACGCCGACCCGCGCTATCGCCCGCCCAAGGCCACCTGGGCCGATTTCTATCAGGACCTCAAGAACGATCCGCCGCAGCTCAAGGTGGAAGCCCGCAGCGATGTGGCGCCGATGAACCGCTACCTCGATGCCGGCTACCCGCCGTTCCACATGGGCATCCCCGACCAGTGGCGGCTGCGCGAATTCCTGCGCGAGTTCCGCGAGTACCAGCGCAGCGGCAACCTCCCCAACCTGGTGATCGTGATGCTGCCGGCCGACCATGGCTCCGGCACGCGCCCCGGTTTTCCGACGCCGCGCGCCATGGTGGCCGACAATGACCTGGCGCTGGGCAAGATGGTGGAAGCCATCTCGCGCAGCCGCTTCTGGCCGCGCTCGGTGATCCTGGTGACCGAAGACGACGCGCAGAACGGGACCGACCACGTGGACGGCCACCGCACCATCGCGCTCGCCGCCGGCCCGCACGTGCGCCGCGGCGGCGAAGTGAACTCCACCGCCTGGAACCACGTGAACCTGGTGCGCACGATCGAAGAGATCCTGGGCCTGCCGCCGATGAACAAATTCGACGCCGCGGCGCACTCCATGCGCAGCCTCTTCACGGCCAAGGCGAACACCGCGCCGTTTCAGTCCGTGGCCAACACCATTCCGCTCGACGAGATGAATCCGCCGCTCGCCGCGCTGCGCGGGCCCGCCCGCCAGGCCGCGCTCGACAGCCTGCGCATGAACTTCGTCGAGCCCGACGACATCCCCGAAGACCGTTTGAACCGCATCCTCTGGCACACCGCCCGCGGCTGGCAGGCGCCCTACCCCGGCGTCCGCCATCGCGCGCACTGAGATGTGGCACAGGCATTCCTGCCTGTGCGGGTTTTTCTTGCCGGACAGCTTCTGTGACCAAGATGCGGTACGGTCACCGCAGAGGCGCAGAGGACGCGGAGGATTTCGGCTCGTGTTTGCCGCTCTGCGTTCTCTCAGTCGGCGCTGAAGAGTTCTTCCAGATCGTCCAGGGTGAGGCGTTTGGAAAACGCCGTGTCGTTTTCGATGACGGCGCGGACCAGCTCGGCCTTGCGCGCCTGCAACTTGAGAATCTTCTCTTCCACCGTGCCACGTGTGACCATGCGGTAGGCGACCACATTGCGAGTCTGGCCGATGCGGTGGGTGCGGTCAATCGCCTGGTTCTCCACCGCCGGGTTCCACCAGGGATCGTACAGGATCACGTAGTCGGCGGCAGTCAGGTTCAGGCCCGTCCCTCCGGCTTTGAGACTGAGCAGGAATACCTTGCGGTCGGATTCGGACTGGAAGCGCTCGATCTCTTCCCTGCGCCGGAGGGTGGCCCCGTCCAGATAAGCATGAGGGATCCCGCGTACGATGAGGTGGCCGCGCAGGATCTTCAACATCTTCACGAATTGGCTGAAGACCAGAACGCGATGCCCGCCTTCGAGCACGGTATCGAGCAGCTCGACAAAGGCATCCATCTTGCCGGAGAGGTTATCGAAGCGCCGGTGGTCGCGTGCCGCTACCCGGAGCGCAGGCGCCGGGTTGCCGGCGCCGCGGCCGCGGTGCAGAACTCCGCCGTCAAAGAGGCCGTTGACGGCGATGGCTTGCGGCAGCCGCTCTCGCCAGGCTTGCAGCGCGCCGTCGGGGGCAGGCGAAACCATATTCTTGCCGTTATGATTTACCACCACGGCTCTTTGCGCAAGCAATTTTCTTTGCAGCGCCCCTCGAGAGCGATAAGCTTACCGGCGCCGCCGCCGGATTCGAGCGGGGAGCGTGAACCATGTCGCGGCTTTCACTTGGGCTGATCTGCGGCCTCGTCTTCGGCGCCGTTTCGGTGGCGACCATGGTCCCGCTGACGTTCGCCGACAAAACCGCGGCGATGACCGCCGCCTTCATCCATCGCTTCTCTGTCGGGCTGGTCATCGGGGCCGCCCGGTTGCCTTGGCCCGGATGGGCCGCCGGCCTGTTCTTCGGCGTGCTGCTCAGCCTGCCGTCCGCGATCATCACGAAGGCCTGGGCGCCGATCATGGGCCTGGGAGCTCTCGGCGGGCTGGTCATCGGTGTAATCGTCGGCCGCTTCGGCAGGGACAAGGTGTAGGGCTTAGTTGGCGGCAATGAGGTTCGCCGTTCATGCCGCGATTTCACGCAATATCTCGGGATGCAGTTCTGCCACTCTGATCAGTGTCTTTGCCGCCCCGCTTGGTTCGCGGCGGCCCTGCTCCCACTGCTCCAGCGTGCGTTTCGAGACTCCCAGCAGCACGGCGAACTGTGCCTGTGTAAGGCCGGATTTCAAGCGCGCTCGCAGGACGGGCGAACGCGGCTCAACCCTAAACCCCTTGCCCCGGCCGGCCTTGATTTCGCGCACACCGTCCAGGACCTCCTGCCAGATGTCGCGCTCAGCCTCGAATCGGGCCAGCGCCCGTCCGGTGAGCTTCTTACTCATGTTGGAACGCTCCTTCAGTTGCCTGAGAATATGGTTCGGCGCGGATTGCCGCCGCCAGAAGTGACCGGCCTCGTCCCATCTCTCGGCCGGAGCCATCCTGCTCACACATGCTGATCGACGAGGATCGGGTTTCCATCAGGGTCCACAGCGATGAAGCTGGCCGGCCCTGTTGTGGTTTCGTCCGCTTCTTGCTGCATCGGCACCCCTTGTGCCTTCAGCTGGCGCTGCAGATCGCGGACGTCGGTGAAAGAGGCGAGCTTCTGAGCGTTGCTGTCCCAGCCGGGGTTGAAGGTGAGAATGTTCTTCTCAAACATCCCTTGAAAAAGCCCGATCGCGTGATCGCCGTTCTTCAAGATCAGCCAGTTCTGCGAGGCATCCCCAGCGAAGACCTTGAAACCGAACTTTTCGTAGAACCTCCTCGAAGCCTCGATATCCTTGACAGCCAAGCTGATCGAAAACGCGCCAAGTTCCATGCTTTGCTCCTTTCTGTACGGAAGCGGTTGCCGCCTAACTCATGTCTAGTTATTGAGTCTCGCTAAATTGGGTCACAGCATGCATGGGGGGGCGGGGCTCCTCACCCGCGCGGGGCGATCCTCGCCCGGCGCCTAAAGCCGGCCACAGGGGCGCCGCGGCGACCGGACCAGGAGGTCCGCCCAACAGGTGACTCGCCCATCCGTCACTATATTCTGCGAGACTCATTAAAATAAGACGCCCACCGCTTGAAACATGCATCCG
>JBKKAI010000633.1:0-6716 GCA_046714815.1 Terriglobia bacterium
CTGCCGACAAGCCGCCCGAGCCGCAGCCAGACCAGCCGCGGCGCGACCCGCCGGACAGCTTGCCCGAGCCGCGGCGCGACCCGCCGGCGCCCGGTTCCGGCCATCCCGTCGAGGAACCGCCTCCCAACTCACCGCCCGATTAGGCAATCCTGGGAGCGCGGCCGCCCTTATTCCCCGGCGGGGAGTTCCTCGCGGCGCCGCGACTGCATCAGCAAGTAATACATCACGAAGGCGACGGTGAAGCCGACGAACCACGAGTAGTCGTAAAGAACGCGCAGCGGCGCGATCACCAGGCCGGCCAGGGCGCAGGCCGAGGCGATCACCAGCGCGGCGATGGCGCGCCAGTTGAAGCCTCGGGAAAACTCGTAAAATCCGCCGCGAATGTACAACTCGTCCACCAGCAGGATTTTTCTCCGCAGCACAAAGTAGTCGCAGATCATGATCGCGGCGATCGGACCCAGCAGCGCCGCATACCCGCCCAGCCAGCCGAGGATGAAGGTCTTGTAATCAGCCAGCAGCTTCCACGGCATCATGGCGGCGCCCAGGAAACAGGTGATGATCCCGCCGGTGCGGAAGCTGATGCGCCGGGGCCACAGGTTGGAAAAATCGTTGGCGGGCGAGACGACGTTGGCGCCGATGTTGACATTGAGGGTAGCCAGAATGATCGCCGCCAGCGAAAGCACCACCGCCAAGGGGGAATGAAAGCGCGCCAGCAACTGCACCGGGTCCCAGATCGCCTGCCCGTAAATCACCACGGTGGCGGAGGTGACCGCCACGCCGATGAACGAGTAGAACGTCATGGTAATCGGCAGCGCTACAACCTGCCCGATCATCTGCGCGCGCTGGCTGCGGGCAAAACGGGTGAAATCGGGAATGTTCAGCGACACGGTGGCCCAGAAACCCACCGATCCGTTCAGCGCCGGAATGAAGAACTTGAGAAACTCGTCGAACGTGGCGAAACGCGAGGGAGCGGCCAGCATCGGGCCGAATCCGCCCGCCGAGCTCCAGGCCCAACCCAGCAGCACCAGGCCCACCGCCAGCAGAAACGGCGCGCTGATGCCCTGCAGCACGCGGATGTACTCGATGCCCTTGACCACCACCGCCAGGTTGAGCAGCCAGAACGCCGCAAAACAGATGGCCGTGCCGTGCGGGACGCCGCGCCAACCCGGCGCCAGCGTCGCCAGCAGGCTGTTGATCGCCTCGCCGCCGATCCAGGTCTGAATGCCGAACCAGCCGCAGGCCACCAACCCCCGCAACACCGCGGCGATGTTGGCCCCCAGCACGCCGAACGAAGCGCGCGCCAGCACCGGAAAAGGAATCCCGTATCGCGCGCCGGGATGCGCGTTCAGCAGCATCGGCGCCAACACCAGCGTGTTTCCGATGAAAACGGTCACCACCGCCTGCCGCCAGTTCATTCCGCCCTGGATGTATCCGGCGGCCAGCATGTACGTCAGGATATTCACCGACATGGAAACCCACAACGCCGCGAAGCTGTAGGTCCCCCAGTTGCGGTTTTCCGGCGGGATCGGCGCCAGGTCAGGGTTGTAAAGCGAGGAATGCGGCCGGACGGCTTCGCGAGTCGCCATGAGCTAAATAACGTCCTAAAGCCCGGGCCGGCCGGGAGAAGCCGCGCGCCCGCTGGCCTCGCTCAGTATCCGCTTGCTGACCGCCACCGGGTTGTCCACGTGAATCTCGGGGACGCGGTTGGCCAGCCCGGCCGAATCCACCACGATGGTGCCGATCCCCAGCAGGCGGTCGCCGATGGTGCGCCGTACGGTCACGTCCTGGATTCTGCCGAGCGGGATGTGCGTGCTTTCGCGCGACAGGATGCCCACCTCCACGGTGAGGTTATGGTTGGTCAGGATGTAGCGGGTGCGGTTGCGCTTGATGTGAAATACCGCCGCCCATCCGAACGCCGGAACACCCATTGCCAGTGCACCCCAGAGATAGCCGCCCAGCGTGAACAGGGAAAACACCGTACCCGCGGTCAGCAGGGCGGCCAGCAGGTACCACGCCAGGATCGGCTTGAACGAAGGATGGATACGCAGCACAACGCGCTCGGCGTCGTCGGACGGTGGCGGGCCGGCGCCGCCGGCAGCCGCCGCTTCCGCCGCCGCGTTCAATACGGACCCGCAGTAGCGGCATTTCACCGCTTCGTCCTGGATCATCTCGGCGCAGAACGGACACTTTTTCATAGTCTTATCATTGCCGATTTTATCATTGACGCTTTTTGGTCTTGTTCTCAATCGTCAATGACAAAAATCGTCGATGATGAATCCTCAGTAAATATTCGTCTCCCGTTTTCTTCCCGTATAGTCTATGTAGACCGTCTTCAGCTCCGTGAAGAAATCAATGGCCACACGGCCCTGCTCACGCAGGCCGACGCCGGTGCCCTTCATCCCCCCGAAGGGAAGCTGCGCCTCCCCGCCGGTGGTGGGCGAGTTCACGTGGATGATGCCGGTCTCGATCCGGTCCACGAAATCGAAGACGCGCGCCACGTCCTGCGTATACACCGATGACGACAGCCCGTAGATGACGTTGTTGGAAACCTCGAGGGCCTCGCGGAAGTCTTTCACGCGAATCACCGAAAGCACCGGGCCGAAGATCTCTTCCTGGGCGATGCGCATGTCCGGCCGGACGCGATCGAAGACAGTGGGGCCGACGAACCACCCACGGTCATAGGCGCCGCCGGTGAGCCGCCGGCCGCCGCAGCAGAGCTCCGCGCCCTCATGCTCGCCGATCTCCAGGTATTCGAGGACCGTCTTGAACTGGTTTTCGTCCACCGAGGGTCCCATCTCGATGCCCGGCTCTGCGCCGTTGCCGACCCGCAGCTTGCCGGCGCGCTCGACCACGCGCGCCACAAATTCATCCGCCACCGCCTCAACGACGACGGCGCGGCTGGTGGCGGTGCAGCGCTGGCCGGTCGAGCCGAAGGCCCCCTGCACCGTGCTTGCGACGGCCAACTCCAGGTCGGCGTCCTCCATCACCACCAGCGGGTTCTTGCCGCCCATCTCGCACTGGCAGCGCAGCAGGCGCCGCGCGCCCTGCGCGTAAAGCCGGCCGCCAATCTCGTTCGAGCCGGTGAAGCTGACGGCTTTCACCGCTGGGTTTTCCACCAACTCGTCACCGACTTCGCCGCCCGATCCCACCACCATGTTCAGCGCGCCGGGCGGCAGCCCCGCCTCGGCAAAGCACTCCACTACCTTCATCGCGCTGAACGGCGTGATGCTGGCGGGCTTGAACACCACCGTATTGCCGGCCACCAGCGCCGGGGCGATCTTCCAGATCGGGATGGCCACCGGAAAGTTCCACGGCGTGATACAGGCCACCACCCCCAACGGGTGCTTCACTGTGTAACAGAAATTTTTGGGCAGCTCCGAGGGCAGGGTTTCGCCGCCGATGCGGCGCGCCTCGCCGGCCATGAACTCCAGCACGTTGATCGAGCGCAGGATTTCTCCCAGCGATTCGTTGGTCGTCTTGCCCTCCTCGCGGGTGAGGACGGCGGCCAGCTCCTGCTGGCGGGCGGTGAGTATCCCGGCCGCGCGCTGAAGCACGCGCCCGCGCGCCGGCGCCGGCGTCTCCCGCCACGCCGGCAGCGCCTCGGCAGCCGCGCGCACGGCGGCGCGCGCCTCATCGCGGGTGGCCAGCGGAATCACGCCCACCAGGTCATCGAAGTCGGCCGGGTTGCGGCGCTCGGCCGTCCGCCCCGAAGCGGATTCCTGCCAACGGCCGCCGATAAAATTCCGCGCCCGCGCGGTCTCACGTTCTTGCGCCGTCACGCTCATAGTGGCCCTCCCTGCCGGGTAACTGCCGGAACCGTTTATGTCGCGCCTGCCGCAACGCGCGGTTGAATTTCGGCGAAAGCCTCGTCGAGAATCCCGCAGGCCTCGTCCACGTCGGCCTTGGTGATGTTCAAAGGCGGCGAGAAGCGGATCACGTTGCCGTACATTCCGCCCTTGCCCATCAGCAGGCCCCGCCGCCGGGTTTCCTCCATCAACTGCGCCAGTTCTTCAGTGGCCGGCTCTTTGGTCTTGCGGTCCTTCACCAGCTCGGCGGCCTGCATCAGGCCCATGCCGCGCACGTCGCCGATGAGCGGGTAACGGTCCTGCAGCTCGATCAGGCGCCGGCGGAAATGCGCGCCCACTTCGTGGGCATTGTCCATCAGCCGGTCCTCCTCGATCACCTGGATGGTGGCGCGCGCCGCGACCGAGGACACCGGGTTGCCACCGAAGGTGGAGATCTGCAGGCCCTGAAAACTGCCGGCGATGTCGCTGGTGGTGACGGTGAGGCCGATCGGCAGGCCGTTGGCCATGCCCTTGGCCGAGGTGAGGATATCCGGCGTCACCTCCCAGTGCTCGATGCCGAACCAATTCTTGCCGGTGCGCCCCCAGCCGGTCTGTACCTCGTCGCTGATGAACAAGCCGCCGTACTGTTTCACGATGTTGAAGACAATCTTGAAATACTCCGGCGGCGGGGTGATGAAGCCGCCCAGCCCCTGGATGGGCTCGGCCAGAAACGCCGCCACGCGCCCGGAGGTGGAGGTCTGGATCAGCGCCTCGACGTCCTTGGCGCAGGCCACGCCGCAGTCCGGGTACTTCAGCCCCAGCGGGCAGCGATAACAGTACGGATTGAGCGCATGCACCACGCCGAAACCCATCGGCAGCGAACGCCGCCAGGTGTGCTGGCCGGTGAGCGACTGCGCCAGGGCCGAGCGCCCGCTGTAGCCGTGCCGCAGCGCCACCACTTCAAACGCGCCGGTGTGCATCCGCGCGAGCTGCACCGCGGTCTCGTTGGCCTCGGTGCCGCTGTTGGTCAGGAAGCTGCGGGTCAGCTCGCCCGGCGTGATCTGGGCCAGCTTCTCGGCCAGCAGGACCACCGCCTCGGTCGGCAGCAAGGTGGAGGCGTGCGGCAGCCTGCTGTTCTGCTCGTTGACCTTGTCGGTGACGCGCGGGTTGCAGTGGCCCACGCTGACGGTGACGATGCCGCCGAAGAAATCCAGGTGCTTTTTGCCGTCGCTGTCCCACAGGTACTGCATGCTGCCGCGGTCGGCCCACAGCGGCTCGCGATAGGAAT
Source organism: Terriglobia bacterium (assembly GCA_046714815.1). Taxonomy (GTDB): domain Bacteria; phylum Acidobacteriota; class Terriglobia; order JAJPHL01; family JAPKYU01; genus JBKKAI01. Next base: position 5,074 of record JBKKAI010000633.1, read on the forward strand.
GCGCCTGCGACGGAAACAGGTACTGCTTGTACTTGCGCTGCAGCTCCTCTTTATTCATCCTTCACTCCAAATCAGTCGGCCGCGGCGCTGGCCGATTGCGCCGCCAACCGGCCGTACGTTTCCGGCCTTCGGTCGCGGAAGAACTGCCAGGTCTTGCGCACTTCCAGGATTTGATCAAAGTTGATATCGGCCACCAGCAGCTCGTCGTGATCGCGGGAGGCCTGCGCGATGATCTTGCCGCGCGGGTCGCAGAAGTAGCTCTTGCCGTAGAAGTGGCCGATGTTCCAGGGCGATTCGCGCCCCACGCGGTTGATGGCGCCGACGAAGTAGCCGTTGGCCACCGCGTGGGCCGGCTGCTCCAGTTCCCACAGGTGCTCGGAAAGCCCGGCCACGGTCGCCGACGGGTTGAAGACGATCTCGGCGCCGTTCAGGCCCAGCGCCCGCGCGCCCTCGGGAAAGTGGCGGTCGTAACAGATGTAGACCCCCACCCGTGCATACTTCGTCTCAAACACCGGATAGCCGCCGTCGCCCGGCGTGAAGTAGAACTTCTCCCAGAAGCCGGGATGCGTGTGGGGGATGTGGTGCTTGCGATACTTGCCGAGGTAGCGCCCGTCGGCGTCAATGACGGCCGCGGTGTTGAAGTAGAAGCCGGCCATCTCCTCTTCATACACCGGGGCCACGATCACCATGCGGTGCCGGGCCGCCAGCTTTTGCATCAGCTTAGTCGTGGGGCCGCCGGGAACCCGCTCGGTCAGGTCGTACCACCGCACGTTCTGCTCGGCGCAGAAGTAGGGCCCGTAGAAAAGTTCCTGCAGGCAAAGCACCTGCACTTTCTTCTGCGCCGCCTGGACGACGAGTTTCAGGTGCTTCTTGATCATCGCCTGCTTGACCGCGGCCAGCGAGTGCTTGTCGGGGGAGAGAGGATTGGAAGCCTGGATCAGGCCGCAGCGCACCACTCGGGGCATGGACCCTCCGAACGAATGGAAAACCCGTCCAATATAGCACATCGCTTTCGGTTGCGGCTTGGCGCCAGGACGTACGGCTCAAAGAAGAGAGTCGCGGGCGCAAGTGGTTAGATACAACAGCATGCCGCGAACGCTCCCGGCTGGATTTTTCAAGCTATACGAGACGCCGCAGTTAGGGGTGAGCCTGGTGGACGAAGTCAGTTTTCTGGTCATGGAAGAAGCCTGGACGCGCACTGTCCTGGCGTACGGCGGGGGAGAAGGTTCCTTCCGTATCGGGCCTGATGCGCCGGAGGCCTCTGGTGGATGCGCTGCCGCGCCTCCGGCGCGCGGGCGCGTGTTAAACTAGCCGTTTAATCTCTGGGGCAGCGAGGGAGCCTGGATGCGTTGGAGTCAGGTTTTTATTCCGACTCTGCGGGAAGTGCCCGCCGATGCGGAGATCGCCAGTCACCGGCTGTTGTTGCGCGCCGGCTACATCCGGCAGCTCGGCGCCGGCATCTACAGCTATCTTTACCTGGCGCAGCGCTCGCTGCTGAAGATCAGCCAGATCGTGCGCGAGGAGATGGACCGCATCGGCGCGCAGGAATTTTGCCTGCCGGTGCTGCACCCGGCCGAAATCTGGCAGGAGAGCGGCCGCTGGACGGACATGGGCGACAACATGTTCCGGCTGAAGGACCGCAC
>JBKKAI010000634.1:0-3908 GCA_046714815.1 Terriglobia bacterium
CTCAGCGTCAGCGGTGGGACGCCGATCCTACGTAATATTTACGCCCGCCGAATCAGTCACGCCCTGGTTCTCAAGTTCACCGGGTCGGCGCCCTTCCATCCGACCTTGTGAACGAAAGGCCCGTTCCCGCATAAGCTTGAGGAGCAACGCCTCGACGTCGGGATCCATGATTGCTCTGTGAGGACGACCGTCACCCTGGGATTGGAGGGATTGGACTGGGGCTCCTCGGCGATATGAATTGCCGGACGGCGACAGCCGTTCTGGCAGGCCACGCAGCCACAAACAGGTGGTGAGGCTGGCTGAAAAAACGGACCGGGCAAGCCGGAACGGCGTCTTGCAGGTAGCCGTCCAATTAGGCTAGGAGGTAGTTTCACTCACACCGCACCCTTCCCCCTGAATGCGAAATACTTTCAAACAGATTGTCCGATCCACGCCGTTCCTGGTCATCGCCATCGTTGCCATCTTCCTGCAGGGGCTGCTGCTGTTTATCGCGCTGTTTCAGCCGGCGCTGGATTACAGGATCACCCGCTCGCCGGCGATCAAGAGTGTCCCGGGCGAGTTCCAGCAGTTGCTGGAAATCGTCACGAACTCGAAGGTCCACCGCCGGAACAGCATCGAGGTCCTGACGAATGGGCCGGCCTATTACGAAGCCGAGCTGAAGGCGATCGCCGCGGCCCGGACGAGCATCAACCTGGAGGCCTACATTTTTCAAAAGGGCGAAGTCACCCGCCGCTTCCTGGCGGCGCTCACCGAAAGGGCGCGCGCCGGAGTGAAGGTAAACCTGCTGCTCGATGCGGCCGGCAGCTTCTCCACCTGGAACAGGTATTTTCGCGAGCTGCGGGCGGCCGGTGGCCGTGTCGAATGGTATCACCCCATCCGTTGGCACAGCATCCCCCGCATCAACAACCGCACGCACCGGGAGTTATTGATTGTGGACGGCCGCGTTGGTTTCGCCGGCGGCGCGGGATTCGCCGACCACTGGCTCACCGGCGACAAGGACAATCCGATGTGGCGGGACACCATGGTCCGTGTGGAGGGCGGCGCGGCCGCCGGCCTCCAGTCCGCCTTTCTCGAGAACTGGCTGGAGACCTCGGGGGAGATTCTCACCGGCGATGAATACTTTCCGCTCGACGGCATCGAGGCCGGCGCCTCTCCGGCCATGGTGGTGAAAAGCTCGCCGCTGGCCGGGGCTTCGACACATGCCCGCGTGCTTTACCAGATGCTTCTGGCGGCCGCTCAGAAAAGCATCTGGATCACGACGCCGTATTTTCTGCCGACCGGGGCATTCGCGCCGAGCTGGTGCGGGCGGTGCGTGAGCGCGGCGTGGATGTCCGGGTGATCGCGCCCGGCAAGCACAGCGATCACCTGCTGACACGCCGCTCGAGCCGCCGCCTCTACGGCGAGCTTCTGGAAGCCGGCGTGAATATCTACGAGTACGCGCCGGCCATGATCCATGCCAAGATCATGATCGTTGACGAGGTCTGGAGCGTGGTCGGCTCCACCAATTTCGACAACCGCTCCTTCGGCCTGAACGATGAAGTGAACCTGGCGGCGTTCGACGCGGCGCTCGCCGGCCGGCTCGCGCAGGACTTCACTCGCGACCAGGCGGCCAGCAGGCAGATCTCCTTCGAGGAATGGAAGCGGCGCCCGCTGTCGGAGCGCGTCTACGAGTGGTTCGGCAAGATCATCGAGCGCCAGCAGTGACGCGGCTGGCGGCGGCGTCGCCCAACAGTGGCATCCCCGCTCACTTTCCGATGGTGCGCTCGAACGCCGCGGCGATGATTTCGGCGTGATCGCGCACCTGGGCCTCATCGGCGGCTTCGATCATGATGCGCGCCAACAGCTCGGTGCCGCTGTAACGCACAATCACGCGGCCGCCCGCGCCGAAGTGGACCTCGCTGGCGCGGATGGCCTCGCTCACCTCCGGCAGCTTGTCGAGCGGCACCTTTTCCCGAACGCGCACGTTGCGGATGATCTGCGGGCACGCCTTCAGGCCGGAAACCAACTCGTCGAGCGGGCGGAAGGTGGAGGCGACGGTCTCCACAACCCGCAAGGCGGTGAGCAGGCCGTCGCCGGTGGTGTGGTCGTCGCTGAAAATCACGTGCCCCGACTGCTCGCCGCCGAGATTGGCGCCGCTGCGCAGCATCTCTTCGAGAACATATTTGTCGCCCACCGGAGTGCGCAGCAGCCGGATGCCGGCCCGCTCGAACGCCGTCTCCAGCCCGAGGTTGGTCATGATGGTGCCGACCACGGTGTCGTTCCGCAGGCGGCCCTGATCCTTCATGCGCGCGGCGGCCAGGTAGAGCACGCCGTCGCCGTTCACCAGCTCGCCGCCGGCGGTCACGAACAGCGCGCGGTCCGCGTCGCCGTCAAAGGCCACTCCCAGGTGCGCGCGCATGGCCGGCACCCGCGCCTGCAACTCTTCGGTATACAACGAGCCGCAATCCAGGTTGATGTTGCGGCCGTCGGGGGTGGTATGGAGGGCGGTGACGGTTGCGCCGAGCCGGCGAAACACCGCGGGCGCCACCTGAAAAGCGGCGCCGTTGCCGCAGTCCAGCACAACGTGCAGGCCCTTGAAGCTGAGATCGCGAGGCAATAGCAAGCAGAGAAAATCCTCGTACAACTCGCGCAGCGACGAATCCTCGACGGGCGCGCCGCCCGCGTTGCGGCCTTTCCCCGCCAGCCGGAAGATCCCGTCCTCCACCGCCAGCTCGTCCTCGTCCGGCAGCTTGTAACCGGAGGCGAAGATTTTGATCCCGTTATCCAAATAGGGATTATGCGAGGCGGAAATCATCACGCCGGCGGACAGGCCGCTGCTGCGCGAAAGGTACGCCACCGCGGGTGTCGGGAGCACGCCCGCGGAAACCGAGGCCACTTCCTCGGCCGCCAATCCGGCCGCCAGGCTTCGGGCGATCTGGCGGCTCGACTGGCGCGTATCTTCTCCGATGAGCACACGCCCGATCGGGCCGCGCTCGACCGGGTTGCCGCGCCGCAGGAACTGGCCGAGCGCGCGCCCGATCGCGTAAACCGTGGCGTCATCCAGGGGATACTCGCCGGCCACTCCACGAATGCCGTCGGTGCCGAACAACCGGGACTTTTTCATCTGCGCCTTTCCATCTGGACTGTGACCCAAACCGATTGCGGACCAACGATTCGCACCAGCGGGTCGGGCACTACGGTGTGCACCTCGAATTGGGCGCGGGCGATGACGCCCGTGACATCCACCGGGTCGGTGGTGGCCGATTCCAGCGCGGCCACGTGGCTTTCCGGGCCGACCACACGCACGGCCGGGGACGACAACTGGTAGCCGGCGAGTTGGTAGCGCGTCGCGAACTGCCCGCCGATGCGCGGCACAATGGGGATCTCGCGCTGCGCCCGCGCCTCGAAGCTCACCCGCACCTGGGCGGGAATAATGTGCATTACCCGCACCCGCGGCGGCGTCTGCACGTCGGCGGCGGTCAGCGGAAAGCTGCGCTCGCCGGGCCGCTCGAACTCCGACATGTTGAGCGAAACCGCCAGATCGCGCTCGGAAAGCTGCCGCACGGTCGCGGCCGGCCCGCTCACCCGCACCTGAACAGAAGTGGGCGCCTCGGTGCTCAATTCCATCCCCTGCGGCATGTTGCGGAAGACCAGTGACGGCCGTAGCGTCACTTCCACCTGGGGCTCGTTGGCAATGGCCGACCACAGCAGCACGGCCGACCCCAACGAGATCAGTTTCATCAACAGGTTGTTGAGGACATAACGGCGCAGCCAGCTCATGGCGTGACCATCGGGAGGGAAAACCTGGCGGTCATGGCTTGGCCACGTGGTCCGGCATTTGGGGCCCGCCGGTTTCGGCCGACTCGCCCACGGCCGGGGCCTCCGGCTCGTCGGCCAGGGAGATCGTGGGCAGCGCCGAGGGTGAAATG
>JBKKAI010000635.1:0-4793 GCA_046714815.1 Terriglobia bacterium
AACTGGACGGGCTGCGGTCGCGGCAAGCCGCGACTCGCTTCAAAGCGGTGGCAAGCCCCCCCCCACCATAGGTTAAGCGCCTGTTCAGGACATGAAGGGGCGTCTTTGTTTCTCCGCCATGCGGTTCGCAGTCAGGGCTGGTGGTCGGCGGCGGAGAGCTGCACCACCAGGCCGTCCGGGTCGGGAAAATACACCCGCTCGGTTCCGCTCGGCTGCCGCGGCGTGAAGCCTTCCCGCTTCAGCCGCTCGGTCACCGGACCTACCCGGAAGTTTTCAATGGCCAGGCAGTAATGGTCCATCCCCGGCGCCTGGTTCTGAAACAGCGCCAGAAAATTCTTCCCCAATCCGAGGAAACAGTCCCGCTGCGATTCGCGGACCACCGGCAGTCCCAGGTGCTTCTGGTAGAAATCGCGGGACCGCTTTACGTCGGTGACCCGCAGAGCGATGTGGTTGATGCCCACACCCTGGAACGTGGCCGCGGGCGCGGCCATCGCCGCCGGCCCGGCCGCGGCCAGCGCCGCAAGCCCCTGGATCAGCTCCCGCCGGCTGAGCCGGCCACGCTCGTATCTCTCGACGAGGCCCGAGATCACTTGCTTCATCGCGCCATCCTCCATACCGCGCATAGTACCGCACTTACGGAAACGTGATCAGGATCTCCGCGCCGGCAGCCCGTGGGAGAAGCCGCGCTCCGTTGTGCGCGTTTCCCGGAGAGTGATATAGTGCCGCCCGATGCGAGAGCCGGTCCCGGAGATTCCTCTGGAGTGCTTCGAGGTTTTCGCCGCCGGGCTCGATCATCCGGAAGGCCTGGCGTTTCACCGGGACGGCTCGCTATGGGCCGGCGGCGAGGCGGGCCAGGTGTACCGCATCAGCCCCGGCGGCGACGTGGAAACAGTCGCCAGCGTGGGCTCCTTCTGCGCGGGACTGGCTTTTTCGCCGGCCCACGAGCTTGTCATTTGTGTCACCGGAGCCGGCGTCGTTCGCGTGCAGCCGTCCGGCCGGTGCGAAGTTTTTGCCGGAAGCGCCGGCGGCCGCCCCATCGCCGCCGCGAACTTTCCGCTGTTCGATTCGCGCGGCTTCCTTTACGTTACCGATTCCGGCAGGTGGAAGCGCGGCGACGGCCGGCTGCTGCGAATCGCCCCCGGCGGCCGGGCCGAAGTGATCGCCGGCCCGCTCGGCTACGCCAACGGGCTGGCGCTCAGCGCCGATGAGCGATGGCTGTTCATGGTTGAAAGCGACAAAGACCGCGTGCTGCGTTTCGCGATTCCGCCGGAGGGCCCGCTTGGCCCGCCGGAAGTCTACGCGGAAAACATCGGCCGGCTGCCGGATGGCCTGGCGCTGGACCGCGCCGGGAATCTTTTCGTCTGCTGCTACGCTTCCGACGAGATCTTTCGCGTTGACCCGGCGCGCAACGTGACCCTGCTTGCCTGCGACCGTTACTCGATCACGCTCGGCCATCCAACCAACATGGCTTTCGGCGGCGCCGGGGACGCCGAGATGTACGTCGCAAACCTGGGCCGGCAAACGATTGTCCGGGCGCGGCTGCCCTACCGCGGGGCGCCACTCGCCAACCGGAGCGCCCGCTGATGTTCGAGCGCGCGCTGGAACGAAAGACGGCGATCGTGACCGGGGCGGCCCACGGCATCGGCCGCAGCATCGCCGAGGCGTTTGCGCGGGCGGGCGCGGCGGTGACGATCGCCGACATTGATGAAGCAGCGGGACAGGCGGCCGCCTCGGCCATCTGCCGGGAGGGCGGGCAGGCGCTGTTTCACCGCGCCGATGTCGGTTCCGCCGAAGAGGTTGCGGCGCTGGTGGCCCGCGTGGCCGAGGAATTCGAGACGATTGACGTGGTGTGCAACAATGCCGCCTCGCTCGGCGGTTTTCACGGCGCGCTCGACGCCGCCGACGAGGAGTGGGACCGCAGTGTCCGCGTGACCCTGTACGGCGCCCGGCACGTTACGCGCGAAGCGCTGCCGTTCATGATCCGGCGGAAATCCGGTTCGATCGTGAACATCGCCTCCGTGCAGGGGATTGTGGGCGCCCGCAATTCGGCGGCCTACACGGCCGTGAAGCACGCGCTGGTCGGCTTCACCCGCAGCGTGGCCTATGATTACGGCAGGCACAACATTCGGGTGAACGCCATTTGCCCCGGAGCCATCCAGACGCGCATCTCACCGAAGCCGGGCGAAGAGCTGTACCAGCGCCAGGTGAGTAAAACCTTTCTCGAGCGCGTCGGGCAGCCGGCCGAGGTCGCTCATGCGGCGCTGTTTCTGGCTTCCGATTTCGCCTCTTACATAACCGGCGCCGTCCTCGCCGTGGACGGCGGCTGGACCGCGATGTGAATCCATGAAGCCTGTTCGCCGCCAAATCCGCTTGACGTTTCCCCCGGGGAGCGTCTCCGCCGTCGCCGAGCTGCTGGACGACGAAGCGCCGGAAGTGTGCCGGATGGTTTGGGACCGGTTGCCGCAGGAGCAGCCGGCCATCCACGGAATGTATTCCGGCGCCGAGATTTTTGTCCTGTTACCGGAAACGGGGCCGGCCCCGCCGGAAAACCAGGTGCAGATTCCGCTGCCCGGAGAGATTCTGTATTTCCACGATCCGGGCGGAAACGCCACCAGCCGCAAGGGCGGCGTTTCCGAGCTGGTGATCGTCTACGGCCGCGGCGTGCTGCTGCGCGGTCCCGAGGGCGCGCCGGCCCACGCCAATCTCTTCGCGCGCATCCCGGGTGACTGGATGTACGACTGGCCGGCCTTCGCGCAGGAATGCCGCAAGGCGCGCTGGGAAGGCCCGCGCCCGCTGCGCATCGAACGCGTGGAGGCGAACGGCACTGTTCCAAACCAGAGCCGTCAAGATTCATGAATAATCCGCCTTAGTAGCCATCACCGGCTGCCCACCCGCGCGGCATCGCGTTTGACGAAAAAGAAAATTCCGGCGAGCAGCAGGATGCCGGCCGCCACATAAACCAGCGAGGCCAGCGCAATCGCCAGGCCCAGGCTTTGGCGCTGCGCGATGATGCCAATCACCAGGGGCGCGCTGCCGCCGCCCGCCAGCCATCCCACCGCGTTCATGAAGCCCGCGGCGCTGCCGCGCGCCTCCGGAGGGATCACGTCGAAAACCGAGGCGAAAATGTTGGCGTCGTACAGGCCCTTGAACAGCCCCCAGGCGGTCAAGGCAACGATCAGCCAAACGACCGACTGGGTGAGGCCGCACAGCACAACGAACGGCGCGCCGCCGAAAACGCCAAGCGCCTGCACCATCAAACGGCCGCGCGGCGTCCGCTTTCGCAGCGTATCGGCCAGCCACCCGCCGAGCGGCGCCCCGACCATGCTGGCCACCTGCACGAAAACCGTCGCGGTCAGCCCGGCCATGGCCAGCCCCATGTGGAACTTGTCATAGAGAAACTTCGGCATCCACGAGAGCAGGACCACGGCGACAAAGTTGGCGCACATGAACGCGCCCAACAGCACCAGGAACGTCGGCGTCCTCCAGACGACCCGGGCGAATTCCCGGACGGACAGGTGGCGCACACGCTCCGGGTTCCCGGCGGCGGATTCGGCCAGGTCGGCGGCGCCGCGCCGCGGTTCAATCAGCAGATTGCGAAGGACAACGCCCAGCAGGATGCCCAGCCCGCCAAAAATGATGAAGGACCAGCGCCAGCCGTAATGCTGTCCGATCAACCCGGCGAAGAAGCCTCCGGCGATGGTGCCGACATACACGCTGGTCTGGTGCAGGCCCATGGCGCGTGAGCGCGTCGCTTTTCCGTGATAGTCGCTGATCAGCGACATCGAGGCCGGGTAATAGAAGGTCTCCCCCAGTCCCTCGGCGGCGCGGAAAAAGAAGAGGTGTCGGAAATTGCGCGACACCGCCGTCGCCATGCAGATGACGCTCCAGGCATGGAGGCCGGCGAGGATGGCCGTCTTGCGGCGCACACGGTCCACGATCATCCCGGCGAACGGCGCTCCCAGGCCATACACCCAGGCGAACGAGGAGCCCAGCATGCCCAACTCGACCGGCGTCAGCCCCATCTCTTTCTCCAGCAGCGGGAACACGGAGAAGATCGCCTGCCGATCGGCGTAATTGAAGAAGGAGATGCCCCAGAGCATCGCCACCACGTACCACTTGTACCGCGCGTCAACTCGCATTGACCCAAAGTATAGGCTCTTCAGGTTGGAACACCACCGGCCGACTTCAAACCGGACGAAGGCTTTGTTTTTCCGGTCCCTGCTTTCAGCAACCGCATTCGGTTCCGGCTGATCGGTTTCTTTTTCGCCAACCCCGCTGGAAGCCGAAAGTCTAACCCATTGATTCCACGCCGGATACAGAATCACCCCTTCCTGCCAAAAAAGTTTGTCTCAACTATATTCGCTTTGTTTTCAACAGCCGGATGCCCGAAAACAGGCAAAACCCTTGACAGCGTATGTCATACTGAGATTGTAAGGAAGCAGTAGCAATCCCGAAGTGGACCCAACCCCTTGCCCGAGTGAGCGCGAGGGCCAACCCCGCGGCAAACTGCCTGTTTTCCACCTGATAATAACAGGCGGAACAGGCTGGAGAACTGAGGCCATCAATCAGGTCTCTGGTTAGCTTCTTCAGTCACCGCGGAGGCGCCGCTGCCCGCAGCCGCCGACACCCACCGGGCGGCGTACTCGCAGGACGGCGCGTTGGCGCTCATTGTCTCAGGCAGCCACCCGGAGCGTAACGCTCCGGGTGGCGGCGTCACGTGGCGGTTCAATCGCGCCGCCCCGCAATCGCATGGCTGCGCCTGAACCTGGAAGGCGTGCGCAGCAACAAGGCCG
>JBKKAI010000636.1:0-7211 GCA_046714815.1 Terriglobia bacterium
ACCAGCCCGCTGGCATTGTTCCCGCCGGAGATAACCACGCGCGCCGGCGCCGTGGTCACGCGCAGGTTCACCAGGATATCCTGCTCGGCCGCCGGTACGCCCGGGCCGCTCGATGAAATGCGTAGCCGCCCTTTATAGACCCCGGCGGCGAGTCCCTCGGCCGAAACCTGGAAGACCGCCTGCCCGGCGCCGCGCGCATCAAGATGTCCGGCCGCCTGCGGCACTCGCAGCCAGGAATCGAGCGGCGCAAGCTGGAACTCCAGGCGCGATAACGAGAGGTTCGACAGCGATGCGCCCGTTGTGGCCGTGTTCCCCTGGATCAGGGAAACGTCGAGCGACAGCGGCGTGGCCACCAGGCTCGCTGCCAGGCCGGTGACCGAAAGGCGATAGATGCCGCGTCCGAACGTGGCGGCGAAAAGAACCGCGCCCGGCTGGCGCAGCGACAGGTCGGTGACCGGCGTGGACGGCAGGCCGCGGCTGATCTGAATCCATTGCACGCCGGCGTTGAAGGTGGCGTACACGCCGGTGTCGGTGCCGACGTAGAGCGTTTGAGCCGGCAGAAAGAAAGTCGGTGAAGACGTGGGATCCACGACCACTGTATTGATCGGGACCGGCGGCAGGTTGGCGCGGATGGAGGCCGGCGTGAGGGTTCCATCGGCCGCCTGGGAAAGGCGCAGCACGTCGCCGGCTGTGAACCCGGCCGAGGCGCTGGGCCCGCCGGGAAATCCGCCGAGTGCCGCGTAAACGACGTTGGACTGTCGCGGGTCCACTACCAGGCGGTTCACCAACCCGGTTACGGTGGCGACCTGCGTCCAGGTCTGGCCGCTGTTGGCGGAGCGCCAGATCAAAGAGGAGTTGGGGCAGGCGCCGCTGCTGACCTCGGGCAGGCAGGCGGTGGCGGCAAACATGATCTGCCGCGCAAACGGCGCGATCGCGAACGCAGTGATGACGCGGTTTACCTGCGGGTCCACATTGCCCAGCGCCGTCCAGGTCGCGCCGTTGTCGGTGGTGCGGTAAATGCGCCGGCCGGCGGTCAGAACGGTGCTGAAGTTGATCGGGTCGAGCGCCAGCGGCGGATACGGCGCGCGCAATTCTCCCGCGGGTATCGCGGTGACGCCCGCGAACTCCATCCCGCCGTCGGTCGAGCGGAACACACGAGTGTTCGAAGCGGCAAAAATGTTCTGCGGCCCCGTCGGCGCGGCCGCCACTGCCCCGATGGCCGCCGAAGGGGCGCCGGAGGCCCAGTCGGCCAGCGACGGCGCGGTACCGAACAGCCCGGCGGGTCCGCCGGCCCAGGGCCCACCCACGGTGTCGGTGGAAACGCCCAGGTATTGTCCGATCGCAAAACCACCGGTCACGCCGGACGGCGTTTCCGTAATCGGCAGCCGCTCCAGTCCCCGGTCACCGGCCAGCAGGAGCAGGCCGGCAGCCAGCCGCGCGGACGTGAAGTCGCGCAGCGTCGTGGTTATCGTATTCCAGAAGTTTCCCCGGTTCAGCGAGCGATACACTCGAGTGCCGGCGATGAAAAAGTTTTGCGCTTCGGCATCGGCCGTCAACTGGACCCGAGTGCCGGACACCCCGACGGTCGTCAGCGCCCAGGTGTTGCCGCCATCGGAGCTGCGCAGGAAATCCAGCACCCGCGACGCGATTTCGGGCGCCTGGTAAGCGAGCGCGGCATAGATCGAGTTCCCGCGGGCCAGCAGGCTGATCCAATACGTCTGGCCGGCGCCGGCCTCCGGCAACGGCAGCGGCAGGTCGGTCCATGTCTGTCCGCCATCGGTGGAGCGCGCCAGCAGATTCTGCCGCAACCCGTCGGGATCGGGCGCCAGCAGGCCGGCAAAAACGTTGCCCTGGCCGTCAAAGACCACCTCGCTGACCGGGCGGCTGATGACCCTTTTCCAGGAGGCGCCGGAATCGTTGGAAAGGAAGAGGCCTTCGGCCGAGCCGGCCAGCAGGTGGGCGCTTGCCAGCGGATCGAGCGCCAGCGCGCAGACCGGCCGGTTGGTGAATCGCACGCCGAATGTCCACGTTCGGCCGCCGTCGGGGGAGCGAGCGACGCCCTGCGCCGGACGCGGAGCCAGCTCATCCCCGGTGCCGGCAAACAGAATGTCGGAAGAAACCGGGCTGACCGCGATCGAACAAACCTGCAGAGAGGCGGCGGCATTCATCAGCGGAATCCAGTTTTCGCCGGTGTCGAAGCTTTTCCAGACGCCGCCGCCGGGGGCCGCGAAATAGAGTGTGGATTCGGAGCGGGGATCAACAGCCAGCGCAACGATGCGCGCCGGCGCCGACAGTGGTCCCATCGGCGCCCAGGTGGCCCCGCCGCCGCCGACCTGCGCGTGGCCGGCGACGGCCAGCAGCGCCAGGAGGCCGACAAATCGGACGGTGACACCCCAACGTGGCATGGACCTAGTGAATGGCCGCGACCGGCGCGCCCGTGGTGACGCTGGAAACGCCGCCCACGCTGACAACCACCGGCAGGTTGTCGCCCTGCGCCCGGTCGCCCGGCACACGAATGTTGATCTGGTACAAGCCCACAAATCCGGGAGCGAGGCCGGCGAAGGTAACGATCATTCCCCGCCCGCCGATGGTGACCGAAACCGCGCTGGCCGTCACCGACAGCGGCGAGGGCGGCGCGGCGCGGCCGGCGGCAACCGGCGGCAGCACCCGTCCCAACCCGGTGGCGAACAGGATCAGGTCGCGGTCGCGCTGGCCCGCGTGGGAAGGCGTCACCGGGCTGAAATCATCGGCGTGGAACAGCGCCGCCTGCGTGCGGCCGCCTGCCTCCACCGCGAAAACTCCCGGCGCCGTGGCATTCACACGGACCGCCACGCCGGGACTGGAGCGCCCGCTCGTCCGCGAGCGCACCGCGATCGTGACGTTGCCGGCCGCCAGCTCCGGCGGAAGCTGTGCGTTGATCTGCGTGGGAGAAGTGAAGAACAGCGGCATCGGCACGTCATTCGCCGTCACGCAGATGCCGGAGAGGTTCGAGGGCAACGGCACCTCGCCGGCCGATGCGGTTTCGCCGCCCAGGTCGGCCCCGAACAGCGAAATAATCGAGCCGGGCGCCACCGGGGCGCGGAAACTGGCGCCGTTCACCACGCCTTCGGCGCGGAACGTCGGCCCGCGCCCGGTCACCGGGGCCAGCGAAACGATGGTCAACCCGGACATGGTGAGCATATACGTCGTGTTGCCGCGGTCCATCAGCATGCCGCGCGTCCACAGGCTGGTCTGCCCACGCGCGCTGAGCAGCAACTGGATCGGCAGCGGCGGCCAGGTGCGGACAACCGGCTGCTGGCCTGGGGGCGGCGGCGTGGCGGCGCCGGGCGTAATATCCATCACCGCCTCGGGGATACGGAACTCCTGTTGGGCCTGCAGCACGTTGAGGTTTACGCGCTGGACGCGCTGCACTGGCACCTGGGCGTCGGCGGCCTGAATGCGCAGCGCATCATTGCCGGCCGAAGCGACCCCGAAGGCTACCGCGGAGGCGCCGGCGACTCCGCCCGGCGCCATCGAGCCGCGCGGCGACAGAACGGGGTTGAACACCAGGTTGTCGAAAACGTAATAACTGCCGTCGGCGGCCGCCGAAGCTGTGCCGCGCACCCCGGCTACCGCGCCGGTGCGGGTGATGGGAAACGAATCGGAGAGCGGATCGTAATAGCGCAGGGTTCCGTTGCCTTCCAACACCACGATCGCGCTGCCATTCTCCGGCGCGATCAGCGAGTTTCGCCCGTTGACAACGTTCGCCGTGGTTCCGCCCAGGTTTAGCCGCGGGAACGCCGTGCGCGTGGCCAGGCTGAGCTGCCAGATCGAGCCGTTGCCGGGCGCGACGCCCGGGGCGGTCAGCGGACCGGCGGAGAACAGGATGGCGTTCGAGGAAACGGCGATCGAGCGCGGGAAGAACGGGGCGGCGTTCAGTGGCACCGGCGCCATCGGGATCACGTCAATCTCCTGAAGCGTCTCCAGGTCCACCACCGAAACCGCCTCCGCGCCGGAGTTGGCGACCACCAGCGTGGATGAGCCGACCATGGCCATCGAGCGTGGCTGGTTGCCGACGCGGACTGGGGGCAGGAAGCGCTGATCGGGGATCGAGAACACCTCGATCTGGTCGTTCATGAAATCGGCGATGTACAGGCGCCGGCGTTGCTCGTCGAGCAGCATGTCGGCGCCCAGCCCGCGCAGCGGGACGATCGTGCCGCGCTGGTCCACGTCGCGGAAGTTCACGTTCACCAGGATGGCGGGCTCGACGTTGACCGCTTCGGGAGAGGCCAGGATCACAACGAACTGTTGCGTGCCGCGCGCTGTCGCGCGGCTGGCGTCATAGCGAATTTGCACCGACGACCGCGCCACCCCCGAGCGCGCGCTGACGGAGACCCCCGGCGCGTTCTGGTTGTTCAATTGCGCCGCGAAGGTCATGCGCCCGCCGCCGGCGTTGCGCACCGGCACGTCCACCGTGGCGATGCCCCGGCTGCAGATGTCCGCCGTCAGCACCACGGTCGTGGTCTCCACGTCGAGGATAGGAAGCTGGTTCAGCCTGCCGATCGGGATCGCCAGCAGGCCCGAGGTGGAAAGCGCAAACAGGTTCTGCCCGTCGGGCGCGGCGACCATCCGCGACGTGATGGCCTCCTCCAGGCGCAGGCCGAGCTCCGGGGTCAGGCTCGAGGCCCGCATCACCTGCAGGATTCCCAGCGTCGGCGCCTGTCCCGGAAGCCGTGCTGCGCCCGTCAACTGGTTGGGGTTGAGCGCATTGATGGGCCGGTCGGTACTGGCAGGCGGGAAGCTGGCGTAAACCGTGTTGCCGTCGGGCGAAAAAACGCTGCCGCCCAGCAGGTTTACGTTGGAGAACGCGGTGCGGCCCAGAATGGTGAGCGTGTTGCTGTCAAACAGGAACGGTCCGGCCATAAACCGCGTGCCGTTGGGGGAAACCGAAATCGTTGGCGGCAGCCCGGTGACGTTGCGGCTGCGCAGCACCGCGCCCGAAGCCGTTTCGTAGACGAACAGCCGATTGTTGGAAATGCCGATGATTGTCGCGCCGTCCGCCGCTGCCCGCAACGACGCGCGAAAGGCCTGCGGCACCGGGCCGGGCAACACGGCCGGCAGGCCGGGCGGCGTTGCCGGAGGCGGCGTGATGGGCAGGCGGAAAAACTGCTGCGTCACCGGCTCGAAACGCATCAGGCCGGAGCTGCCGAGGACTACCACCTGGCCGTCGTTGCCGATGGCGATCGCGTCCGGACGGGCGCCCACCGGAATCTCCGCCGACACCGCGCCGGCGTTCAGGTCAATTGCCGTGAGCGTGTTGCTTCCGAAATTGGCGACGTACAGGGTCTGGCTGTCGGGCGTCAGGGCCAGGCTGGAGGGTTGCAGGCCCGTGGACACCGACCCGATCAGCCGTCCCTCGGCGACCGAGTACACCTCCACGCGGTTCTCGGTGAAGTTGCTGAGGTAAACCTGGTTGCGCAGCGGATCGTAAACCAGGTCGCTGACCTGGCCGATGACGGGGACAACCCGGCCGATATTCGCGCCCCGGCCCGGGGTCACGCCGATCAAGGCCAACAAACAGACGAGCGCCACCAAACGCACGTGAGCCCGACTCATAAAGGGAACCTCCTGAGGGCGGCGCGGGACCCTATCCCATCCTGGCGGTTGTATTGCTGCACCCTAAGATACTCAACTTCTCCGACCCTCGTCAAGCTTTCCAGTTCTAAACACCGCCTGCCGGCCGAAGTTCCTGTGTTTGACGCTCCCAGCCCCCGGTTTGTCGCCGTCCGCCGCCGCCGTGCGCGGAACATCCTGATCCACCATTACTTCGGGATCAACGCGAATGTTGTAGGGGACATGATTCAGAACAAGCTGCCCACTCTGCTGGAGCACATTCGAAGAATCCGCGGTGAATAACTTTCGTGGAGCCTAGCCGAGCCTAGCCGGAGACCAGCGGGCGGGCGAAGGCGAGCTGCGCGGCGGCGACGCCGCGGCCGGAGGCGGCGAGGAAGCCGTCTTCGTGGAGCAGCGTTTCGAGCGCGGCGAGAAACAGCAGGACGTTCGATTCACTGGAGGAATTGCCCATCAGGCCGACGCGCCACAGCCGCCCGCGGAACGCGCCGAGGCCGCCGGCGATCTCGATGTTGTAGCGGTGGAGGAGGCGCGAGCGGACCGAAGCGTCGTCCACGCCTTCCGGGATGAGGACGGCGGCCATGGTCGGCATGCGGAAGCCGGCGGGCGGCAGCGGACGCAGTCCCAGCGCGTCGAGGCCCGCCAGCAGGCCCTCCATGTTGCGCACGTGCCGCTCCCAGCGCGCTTCGAGGCCCTCTTCCAGGACCAGGCGCAGCCCTTCCGACAGCGCGTAGATCATCGAAATCGGCGCTGTGTGGTGGTAGGCGCGCTCGCGGCCCCAGTATTTCTCCACCATCGAGAGGTCCAGGTACCAGCTCTGCACGCGGGTCTTGCGGCGCAGCAGCACGTCGTTGGCCCGCGGCGAAACGGTGATGGGCGCCAGGCCCGGAGGGCAGCTCAGGCACTTCTGCGATCCGCTGTAGCAGACGTCAATTCCCTCGCGGTCCACGTCCAGCGGAACGCCGCCGAGCGTTGCGACGGTGTCCACCACGAACAGCGCGCCGTGCTGGCTCGCCAGGCGCGCCAGCGGACCCAGCGGCTGCAGCGCGCCGGTGGATGTTTCGCCGTGCACCACGCCGAGCACTTTCACCGGGCCGCCGGCCGACTGCAACGCCTGCTCGACCTGGGCCGGATCGCAGGCCGTGCCCCACTCGGCCGCAACGCGCACCAGCCGCGCGCCCGCGCGCTCGGCGATCTCGCACATTCGCTCGGCGAATACGCCGCCCGACGCGATCACCACCGCGTCGCCCGGCTCGAAGAAGTTCACCAGCGCCGCCTCCATTCCCGCGCTGCCGCTGCCGGAAACGGGGATGGTCACGGGGTTCGACGTGCGGAACAGCGCCCGCAGGTTTTCCTGCACGCCGTCCATGATCTTCATGAACTCCGGGTCCATGTGCCCGGTAATCGGCGTCGTCATCGCGCGGTAAACGCGGTAGTCCACATTGCTCGGCCCGGGGGCCATCAGAATTCGCTGCGGGGGTTGAAGGCTCATAGTTGAGTCACGCCTGCGGACCGATGCTCAAGCGGCCGCCCGGGGCCAGCAGCTTGTGGCCGCGCAGCCACTGCTCGAATTCGCGGCGGAGGACCTCCAGGTCCACGTC
>JBKKAI010000637.1:0-11904 GCA_046714815.1 Terriglobia bacterium
CGCGCAGAAATATACAATGAAGGCGCTGGTCCAGAAGCCGGGCGGGATGCCGCGCGCCCCCGCCGCCGCACGGATGCCGAAGGGCGCAGCCGCCAGGGGCAGGTAGAAAATCCAGATCCAGCGGCGCCACCGGACCCGCGCATACTCGGCGTGTATGTCGGCCAGCAGCGGCGAGAGCGCCGCCAACCCGGTGAAGGCCGCCGCGCGCGCCGCGGCCATGAGCGCGGCGCCGTGCTCGCCCCGGAAGCGCGAAGTGGCGCTCGGATCGAGCATCAGCGCCAGCAGGTTGCCGCCGTGCCACAAAAACAGCGCCCCGAACAGGAAGAGGAACAGGCGGTCGAGACGGCCGCCGTCGCGGCGGCCGGGCCGCGCCGCCACCAACACTACCAGCAGCAGGTGCAGCAGCGTCCCTGCGGCGAAGCCCACCGCAAGATACGAGACGTGCATTCACCTAAAGGGTAACACGGGGAAAGTGCGGAAATCGGAGTGCGGAATGCGGAATGAAAACCAGCCGGTCGGCGAGAACAAAATTGATCAGCGAGCAGGCGGCGATGCTCAGCAGGTTCGCGGCGACGGGAGCCAGACCGCCCACCCCGGTGAGAAGCCCCATGAAAACCACGTTGCCGATGAGCGACACGGCGCCGTTGGCGAGGTGAAAGCGCAACAGCATCTTCAGCGCGCTGACCCGGAGCGCACGCTCCGGGTTGGCCGCCGGCACTCCGGGGCGGTCCGCCCACGTACACCGCCCGTGCCAGAGCAAGTTGTGGAGAATGGCGGCTTCGACCGCGAGCGCGGTGGCCGGGAGGACGCCAAGGCCCAGCCGGACGAGCGCCGACAGGGCCCCCAGTTGCACCAGGATGCCGGCGGCGCCCACGGCGTTAAACCGCATCCATGACTTCATCAGGGACTGCATCCGGGTCTTCATCAGATTCTTTCCATCCGGTAAAGCGCGCGCGTGTTGAGCGCCACCGAGACCACCAGCGCGATGGCCATGATCGCGGCGGCGATCACTCCGGCCACGTCGAAGAACAGGTGCCCGCCGCCGAACACCCGCGGCCGGAAAAAAGCCACCGCGCTGCCCAGCGCGATCAGAATGCGCATCTCGGTGGGGCTGAACTTCCAGAACGAAAGGCGGAACGTGCCCATGGTGTAGGTGGCGAGGTAGACATTGATCGAGAGCATGTAAAAACCGAGCAGTAGCGCCAGCGCCACCGAGGCGGACATGTAGCCGGAAAGGGCCAGGCCGCCGAGCAGAAACAGCGCCCCGAAAGTATCCACCATGTGGTCCACGTAGAATCCGTAGCGGGGGCGCTGCCGGTTTCGCAGCCGCGCGAGCGTTCCGTCCAGGCTGTCGCCGAACCAGTTGGCCGCGAGGCACAGACCGGCCAGAAACAGGGCGGCCGGCCGGTACGCCGCCAGCGCATAACAAGCTCCGGCCGCGAGCATCGCGCCCAGGCCCAGCAGCGTGAGGTGGTCGGGGCCGATGCTGGCCGGAATCCGGCGCGCCAGCCAGGCCAGGCAGACCTTTTCGAGCGGGGCGAGCAGGCTTTCCTGGGAGCGGCCGGCTTCGCGGAACGCCGCCGGCAACCCCGGAGCTTTCGCTCCGGGCGGCGCCAGCCGCCGCGCGTGCATCGAAAGTGTAGTGGAGCTCATTCTGGGTTCTCCTCAACGGAACGCATTCTATCGGTCACCGGCTATCCC
The DNA here is from genome assembly GCA_046714815.1 of Terriglobia bacterium. Lineage (GTDB taxonomy): Bacteria > Acidobacteriota > Terriglobia > JAJPHL01 > JAPKYU01 > JBKKAI01. The sequence continues at coordinate 1,702 of JBKKAI010000637.1, forward strand.
TTCACCGCTCATAAAGCATGCCCAGGGCCAGCGCGAAGGCGTGCAGAATCAGCGCGGTCCGGGATCACGGATGATGGATTTACCCGACAGTGTCAGGAGTGGGTGTCGGCGGCAGCCCGGAGCGAAAAGCTGCGGAGTGACGCCGCCCCGCGCGGCGCTCATTCCGCCAGCGATTCCCGCACGACGGCGGAGGGCCGCTCGGCGCCGAATTCGCCCTCCCATCGGGCGATGACCGCGGTCGCCAGGCAGTTGCCGATGACATTGACCGACGTGCGGGCCATGTCCATCAGCTCATCAATTCCCAGGATGATGAACACCGGCTCCACGGGAAGGTTGAAGGAAGCGACGGTGCCGAGCAGGATCACCAGCGCGGCGCGCGGCACGCCGGCGACACCTTTGCTGGTGAGCATCAGGGTCAGCATCATCAACAACTGCTGGCCCAGCGTGAGCTCAACGCCGGCGGCCTGGGCCACGAAAATGGAGGCCAGCGACAGGTAGAGCGTCGTGCCGTCCAGGTTGAAGCTGTAGCCGGTGGGCATGACGAACGCGACGATCTGCCGCGGCACGCCGAGGGCCTCCATGGACTCCATGGCGCGCGGCAGCGCGGCCTCCGAGCTGGTGGTGGCAAAGGCGATGGAGACCGGCTCGGCGATGGCCTTGACGAAGCGGCGGATGGGGATGCGCGCCACCAGCGCCACCGGCAGCAGCACGCCGAGCAGAAAAACGATCAGCGCCACGTAAAGCGTGGCCAGCAGCTTGAACAGGTTCACCAGGATGCCCAATCCCATGTGGCCGACGGTGTAGGCGATGGCCGCGCCCACGCCGATGGGCGCGAACAGCATCACGATGTTGGTGAACTTGAACATGGTTTCGGCCAGGCTTTCGGCGAAGGCCAGCATCGGCCGCCGCTTCGCCTCGCTGAGCATCGCCAGGGCGAAGCCGAACAGCACGCTGAATACGACGATCTGCAGCACCTCGCCCTCGGCCACGGCGCGGGCGATGTTGTCGGGGAAGATGTGCAGGATGATGTCGGCGGCGCTCTTCTGGACGGGAGCGGCCAGCGGACCCGCCTCGGCCGGCGGCGGCAGCTTTACGCCCACGCCGGCCCGGCTCAGGTTGATGGCGGCCAGCCCGATAAACAGCGCCAGCGTGGTGACGACCTCGAAATAAATCAGCGCCTTGATGCCCATGCGGCCGACTTTTTTCAGGTCGGTGTGGCCGGCGATGCCCACCACCAGCGTCGCGAACAGCAGCGGCGCGATAATGGTCTTGATCAGCTTGAGAAAAATCTGGCTGAGCAGGCGCAGCTTCACGGCGACGCCGGGCCAGTCATGCCCGATCTCGGCGCCGATCACCATGCTGACCAGGATCCAGGTGGTGAGCGATTTGCGCTCGAAGGCGTAAGCGGCCAGCGCGGCGATGGCCAGCCAGCGCGCAGCCATGGTGGCCGCCGGCGGCACGGCGGCCAACCCGTAATGCGAGGCCACCGCCAGACATGCGGCCACGGCAAAAGTCGCCAGGGCCGCCAGCAGCAGCTTGGCCTTCGCCGGCAGCGGCGGGCGTTCTTTCGCCGGGAGCGGCGGCGGTTCCTTCACGGCACTCGCCCGATCCAGTTCACGAACGCGGTGATGATCAGCGCGTTGGTAAAGTCAATGAAGAAAGCGCCGACCAGCGGCACTACCAGGAAGGCCCGCGGCGCCGGCCCGTAGCGCTCCACCAGCGCGCGCATGTTGGTGAGAGCGTTGGCGGTGGTGCCCAGCGCGAAGCCCACCAGGCCGCCCGCCGTGACGGCCGAGTCGTAGTCGCGCCCCATCACCGGGAACGACACCAGCCAGGCAAAAAGGCCCATGAAAATGACCTGCGCCACCAGGATCACCACCAGCGGCGCGGCCAGGTGGGCCAGCTCCCACAGTTTCAGGTTCAACAGCGCCATCGAGAGGAACAGAAGCAATGAGATGTTGCCCACCAGTTCCATCAGCGGCACTGAGATGCGCAGCAGTCCGGTCGCGTCGTCCAGGTTGCGCAGCGCCGAAGCCACCAGCATCGCGCCGATGTAGGCCGGCAGCGTGATGCCCTGCTTCTGGATGAAGGCGCTGACGACCGCGCCGAGGCCCATGGCGATCGCCAGGATCAGGATGTTGCGCAGCAGCGGCGTGTCTTCGCTTTCGACGTCCAGCCAGACGCGCGCGCCGCTCTCGCCGGTCCTCTCGGCGCCTGCCCCGGATGCGGCTGCCTCGCTTGGACTTTGGACCCTCGCTTGGCGGCCGACGCGCTGTTCGACGATCCAGGTGCCCAATGGCCCGCCCAGCAACCCTCCGCATACGATGCCAAACGTAGCCGCGGCAATCGCCAGCGAGTCCGCGCCGCCCACGCCCATCTTCTCAAACATCGGCGCGAACGCCAGGCCGGTGGCCGGCCCGCCCACCAGCGTCACCGATCCCACCATCACGCCCACCAGCAGGTTCACCCCGAATGCCCAGGCGATGGCCATGCCCAGGAAATTCTGCGCAAAGCACAGAAAGGTGGACATCACCAGGAAGATCCCGACCTGCAGTCCGCCCTTCTTCAGCAGCCCGAAGCTGGCGTTCATCCCGATGGTGGTGAAGAAGGCGATATTGAGAATCGGCTGCAGCGTCGTGTCGAACTGGAAGGCGGCCACGCCCTGGCGCAGCCCGAGGATCAGCATCGCGGTCAGCAGGCCGCCCACGACCGGCGCGGGGATGTTCAGCCGGTCAATGACGCCTATTTTCCGCTTGATGAAGAAGCCGAGAAACAGAACCGCGGCGGCGTAGGCCAGCGTTTGCGACAGGTCGGGTTTGAAGACGGGCAAGCGGTCTCTCGGCTACTCCACCGTGAACCGCACCGGCTGAATAAAGATGTCGTTCTTCACCTGGAGAGACACGTTGTAGATGGCGGGCTTGACGGACGGCACGCGAAAGACAATCTTCTCCGCCGTCTGCTCGACGACACTCACCTTGTGGTCGGAATTGGCGTCGGAAAGAAAAACAGCGGCCACGCCGGCCTTGCCGAGGTTCTCGCCGGTGGCGGTGGCCGTCGCGCCCGACTTGCCGGTGGCGGGCTCGACCGAGGCCAGCCGCGGCGGCCCCTGGGCGAACAGCACCCACACGGAAATCAGCAGGACCAGGCCGGCAGAAGCAAGTCTCTGCATGTTCCCCCCTTTTGTCCGCTAAACGTATCGAGAAATCAGTTCGCGAATGCGGAGGCGCTCGACCCTTTCCATTTCCTGGAACTCAACGCCCATGCCCAGGCCGGGCTCATGGACGCGCGAGACGCAGCGGGCATGGATTGGCTCGGCGCCGTCAATCACCACTTCCATCTCCAGGCCGTTGGGGCTGGGATGGATGGTGTCAATAAACATGCCGCCTTCCCCCAGCACGCGGACCACGCCGCGAAAACTGTCGCTCCAGCAGCGGACATGAACATCGGTGGGAATCGAAACCCGGGGATATTTCCGTCGGTTGAGCTTGGGTGGTGAGTGTACCATGTCCCTATTTTACTCCGATTTTACTCCGAAGCGGGGCCGCGGGAGCGAAAGGTGACTCCGATGCCGGTCTTGCCGTCCACCTTCTCGCTGCGAGCCACCATCCCACGCAGGCGCAACAGGCTGGCGGGGTGGTCCTCTCCGGCGGGCACCTGGATCTCCACATCGAGCTCGGTGCCGATGTCCCACTCGTGATCAATCAGGAAGAACGACCCGTCCAGGCTCAGGTCGTTCAACACGGTCTTTTCGTCCTCGGCTTCACCCACGCGCTGCAGCGTCACGCGGATGGGGTGCGGCAGCGGCACGCGCTGGCTCTGCCGCTGCTCGACGCTGGTGCGGAAGGTGGGCGATTGATGCTTCCGCTGCTGCATCAGGACGGTGGTGCCTTCGATGGCCGCATGCACGCGCGGGAAGCAGCTGCGCGCTTCCAGCAGCATCTTGTCCAGGAACAGGTCGGAGTGGTCCGGGTCATGGTGGAACAGCACCAGTTCCCTTACGCCGGCGTCATTGGACACCTTGATACCCTCTTCCCAGGTGCTGTGTCCCCAGCCCTGGTGGGTCTGGTACTCGGCGGGTGTGTACTGCGAATCGTAGACGAGCAGGTCGGCCTTTTCCGACAGCTTGCGGACGTTCTCGTCGTGCTCCGGCACGCCGTGCTCGTGGTCGGTGGCATAGACGAACACACCTGTCTCGGCCTCCACGCGGAACCCCAGGCAGCCCTGCGGGTGGTTGAGGTAGCGCGAGACGATCTCGACGTCGAATACCTTCAGCCGTTCCTCGCCGATGGTGTAAAAGTTCTTCCGCCCCTTCATCACGCTCATGTCCACCGGGAAGTAGGGAGTGAGCATCAGCGCGCTCAGCGCGTCCTTGCCGGTGAAGCCGTGCGCCTCGAAACAGTGAAAGAAAACCTGGTTGCGGATGTCGTAGAGCGGCGCGAAAAAGGGCAGGCCCTGGATGTGGTCCCAGTGAAAATGGGTGAGGAACACCATCAGCTTGTGGCCTTCCGGCGGTGTTTTCTCCGCCAGGATCTTGCCGAGGTGTGTGATGCCGGTGCCGCAGTCGAGGATGATGGTGTGGCCTTCCGGAGTCTTGATCTCAACACAGGGAGTGTTGCCGCCGTACTTCAAGGTACGCGGATGCGGTGTGGGCATCGAGCCCCGCACGCCCCAGAAGGTTATCTGCATATCGGCGCTTTCATGGGCGGCTGCGCGGCACCCCGGAGCGCACGCTCCGGATGGCCATCCGGCGCGGGCTCTCCCCAGTTTCTCTCTGGATACGGGATCCGGTGGCAAGAGTATACATAAAAGCCCTGCCGCGTTGAAAATGTTTGAGAAACTTTCCGGTTGTTGGCGGTTGGCGATTTGGTCACAATGGCAAGGCGATGCCGGCCCCGACCTCGCCCCCTTCCGAGCGTTGCGACCCGGAGTGTCCCCATTGCCAGGGAACGGGCTGGCAGACGCTCCCGCGGGCCGAAGGCCAGGCGCAACCCTCGATGGTGCGCTGCGAGTGCCGCGAGCGCACGCGCGGCGAGCGCGCCCTGGCCGCCGCGCACATCCCACCACGCTACGCGCACTGCGCTTTCTCGAATTTTCTGGTTTATCCAGCGCAGGGCGGCCCGCGCAACGAGTCCCTTTGGAAGGCGCTGGGCATCGCGCAACGCTACCGGGACGATTACCCGCTGGTGGACGGCAAGGGCCTGTTGCTGACCGGCGAGCCGGGCGTCGGCAAGACCCACCTGGTCGCCGCGCTGCTCAAAGGGCTGATCGAGAAGAGCGCCGAGGGGCTGTTCCTCGACTATCAGGAGCTGCTGAAGCGCATCCAGTCCAGTTACGATCCCAGCGCGCTGACCGCCGAGCGTCACGTGATGCGCCCGGCGATCGAGGCCGAAGTGCTGGTCATTGACGACCTCGGCGCCAACCGGATAACCGAGTGGGTCGAGGACACCATCCACTACCTGCTCAACCACCGCTACAACGAAAGGAAAATCACACTGCTGACCGCCAACCTGGCCGAGGCCAGAATGGGCGGCGCGCCGGGCCAACGCTTTACCCGCCCCTCGTTTGAAGAACGCCTCGGGCCGCGTGTGGCTTCCCGGCTGTACGAGATGTGCCGCGTGGTAGAGGTGGCGGCTGACGACTTCCGCAAGCGAACAAGATGAGGTTCCCCCAACTCCGGCTTTGGATCCGTCGCGGCGGGGACTTTGGACTTTGGACCCTGCTGGGCGCTTTAGCGTTCGCGCAAAGCGGGGCGTGGGCGCCGCGCGGGCCGCTGCCCGTGGCCCTGAGTGAGGTGGGCACGGCGGTGGTCGCCGGCAAGGTTTACGTGGCCGGCGGGCTGTCTCTGGCGGGCGTCTCCAGCACGGCGCTGCAGATCTACGATCCGTCACTCGACCGCTGGACGATGGGACCGCCGCTGCCGTTCCCCGGCGGCCTGGACCACACCAACGTAGCCGCGGCCGGCGGCAGGCTCTACGTGTTGGGCGGGCTGCAGATCCTGGACGGCCGCGCCACCGAGCGCTGCTTCGAGTTCGACCCCGCCACCGGCGCCTGGCGCGAGCGCGCGGTCATGCCCACGGCGCGCGGCGCTTCCGGCGTCGCCGAGTTCGGCGGCAGGATCTACGTCGCCGGCGGCCAACGCGGCAGCATTACCGTGAACGAGTTCGCCGCCTACGAGCCGGCGTCGAACACCTGGGAGGTGTTGCCGCCGATGCCCACCGCGCGCAATCATCTGACGGCGCAGGCCCTGGGCGGGCGGTTTTACGCCATCGGCGGGCGCAACTCGCTTCTGATCGGCGTGGTGGAGGTTTACAATCCCGACACGCGCGCCTGGGCGCCGCGCGCGCCGATGATCACCGCGCGCAGCGGCATTGCCTCGGCCACACTCCGAGGGCGGATACAGGTTCTGGGCGGTGAAACTTCGGCGCTGCCGAACGGCACGTTTCCGCAGAACGAGGAATACGATCCGGTCACGGATTCGTGGCAGGCGCTCGCTCCGCTTCCCACGCCGCGCCACGGCTTCTACCCCGTGGCGCTGAACCGCCGCCTGTACGCGCCCGGTGGCGGAGTCCGCGCCGGCCTTTCGGTTTCAGCGGTGAACGATGCCTTCTTTTTCCCGCCCGACCGCGCGCCGCAGGCCCTTCCGGCCGGCATGGTCGAAGGCGCCGGCTTCCGCCCGCCCCTGGCCGCCGGCGGGCTGACCTCGCTGTTCGGCGCGGCGCTGGCCGACGCCTCCGCGCAGGCCTCTCGCCTGCCGCTGCCCGATTCCCTTTTCGAGGCCAGTCTGCTGGTCAACGGCCGCGCCGTTCCGTTGCTCTTTGTAAGCGAGACGCAGATCAATTTCCAGATGCCGTTTGATGCCGGCGGAGCGGTGACGGTGCGCCTGCGGAACGCCGGCCGCGACAGCGAGCCGTTTACCGTGACCGTGGGGCCGGTGGCGCCGGGAATCTTTGCCGGCGCCGTTCTGCACAACAGCAACCTTCAGCCGGTCACCGCCGCCGCGCCGGCGGCGCGCGGGGAAGCGCTGGCGGTGTTTGCCGGCGGGCTGGGGCCGATCCAGCCGCCGGTCGAAGCCGGCCGGGAAGCGCCCGCATCGCCGCTTTCGGCAACAACGCTGCCGGTCACTGCCTCAGTCGGGGGCTTACCCGCCACCGTGATCTTCGCCGGACTCGCGCCGGGCTTCGCCGGCCTCTACCAGGTGAACCTCTTCGTGCCCGCCACCGCATCCGCGGGCAGCGAGGTTCCTGTGATCTTGACCGTCAGCGGCCTGGCCAGCAACGCCGTCCATATCGCCCTTCGCTGAATTACCAGCGATTTCTATGTACAATAGTCACAATAGAGTCCCACTCGGCAGGCCACAGAGGCACGGAGCGCACAGAGCGAACAGGGAAGAGGAGTTCGCGCGACTGGGTGTCATCATAGGGACGATATGCGCACAACTGTGAGCCTTGACGATGATGTCTTCCGATTGGCACGGCAGTACGCGAAGAGCCGCTTGATCCGCCAACTGGAGGTGGCGATGGTGCTTCGTCGTTTTGTAGGGATGGTCCTGCTGGCCGGTTTGTGCGCAGTCGCGGCCGCGGCACAGAATCCGGCGCAACGCCTCCCGGCGTTGCTTTCTCCTCATGTCGTCTTCGTCACAGGCGATCACGAGTACAGTTCCGAAGAAACGATGCCCTTGCTGGCCGCTGAGCTCGAGAAGCGCTACGGCTTTCGCACGACGGTCCTCAAATCTCATCCCGACGAAAATGCCGAGGAAGACATCCCCGGCCTCGACGCCCTTCGGTCGGCCGATCTTGCCGTGTTCTTTCTTCGCTGGCGCCGCCTGCCCGCCGATCAGATCGAGCACATCCGGAAGTACCTGGAGTCGGGCAAACCCGTCGTCGCCTTCCGCACCACCAGCCACGCCTTCAACTATCCCCCGGACCACTCGCTGGCGCGCTGGAACGCCTTCGCCGCCGACTACCTGGGCGCTCCGCCCGGCTGGGGCAAGGGCCACTTCCACTACGGCCACAAGTCCAATACGGAGGTGACGATCATTCCCTCGGCGCGGCAACACCCGGTCCTCGGTGGTGTAGACCCGGCATTCACCGTCCGGTCGTGGCTCTACCACGTCCTTCCAAACTACCCACCGGACGATGCGCAGCGGCTGCTCGTGGGAAGGGCCGTGGACTCGGAGCGTCCCAATCCCGTTGAGAACCCGGTGGCGTGGACCTGGAAGAACAAATCCGGCGCCCGCGTCTTTTTCACGACGCTCGGCCATCCGGAAGACTTTCAGAACGAATCCTTCCAGCGCCTGGTGATCAACGCCATCCACTGGGCCGCGGGCAAACGCGCGTCGCCCCGGTGGGCCGGCGTCTTTGACGTGAAGGTAAGCTATCACGGCATCCGCAAGAAACCGTGACGGCCTTCGGCTCCTGCCGCTGCTCACTCCAGCGTGAGTTTAATCTCGACTTGGGTATCCCTGGAGCAGCCATACACCCGTTCCAGGATTTCGACCGTTGACCGCGCCAGCTTCCGCGCGTCTTCCAGGCCCGCCAGATCGAAGGTGCTGCTGTAGTTGCCGCCGGCGCCGGGTGCGAATCCCCGGTCCTTCAGTTCGTTGATCTGCGCCAGGCTCAATCGCCGATGCGCCGGCAGGTACTCGTCCGACACCGCCTCGCAGTACACGGTCTTCTCGCCCAATGCCGCGGCGAACTGCACGTAGACCTCGCCCGCCGTGACGATCATGAAGTTGCCTTGCCCGCCGCCGGTGGTCAGGCGCTGCAGAGCTGCCGCAATTTCGCCTTCGGCGTGGTCCAGGGCCTGGGCACTCATGTTTCACTCATCGCGCCGACTCGGCGGCGTCGAACAGGTGCGCGATATTGGGGTAGCCGTTCATCGCCAGGCGGCACGAAGGCCCGGGGCCAGACCAGCGGGGAAAGTGCCAGGTGTACTTCGGGACGTAAACGATGTCGCCCTCGGAGGCGATGATGACCTCCTGGCCTTCAATCGGATATCGGATCTGGCCGGCCATGATCAGCCAGAACTCGTCGCACTCGGGATGGTAGTGGCCCTTCTGCCGCGGGTTGATCGGCGGCAGATTCTTCTCGTAACCATAGATGAAGTTGGCCGCGCCGCGGTCATCCTCCACCACGCGCTGCGTCCCCTTCGCTTTGCCCGCTTCGAGCGCGGCGGCCAGCTCGGCGAAGGTTGTGTGCGCCTTGTTGTTGCGGCCCCAGACGCCAGACTGGCGCGCAAACCGCACCGGCATCCACTGGATCCCCGGAATCCCCCCCGCAATCGGTGGAAGGGCCGCGTCGCCCTCATACAAAGTCTTCGCGCCGGCGATGTTGGTCTCGAAGTACAGCGCCGGCCTTTCGCCGACCGTCTCCATCGAATACAGCGTCTGCATCGGAACCTGCACCATCGAGCCTTTTGCGGCCACAAACGGCTCCTGGCCCTCGATCTCGAAGCGGACCTGGCCGTCCATCACTACCCACCAGATGCGCGTGTCGGGATGGACGCGCCGCGGACCTTTCCGCCCGGGACTCGACGAGATGTACTCGCCGCGCAGGTGCTCGTCGTCCACGATCACCTCGCGCCAGTCGGCTTTTCCAGCATGCCGCGCTTTAAGGTCGGCGAGCTTTGTGTGGGGCCTGTGCGGCGCCTGGTAGCGCGGCACGCCCTTGGGCGCCCACAGCGTCTGGGCAACAAGCAATGCCGGCAGGACGAGGGCGGTGACGAGGGCCGCGGTCCATGCGAAACGAACGAGCCTCATGCCATCTTCTCCTCTGCAGCGCGTGACGCAACGAGGAATCGTATCACGCAGGAGCCGGGCACAGACTTCCGGACTTCGCCGGTTACAAAAGGCTAACCCGGTCCTAGCCGTTCTGCTTACGCGGTACCGGCAGATTCGTCTATCAGCTATTATGACTTGGTGTTCGAGTGGAATTGGGGTGGCCATGTTACGAGTTCTCCTATTGCTTTGTGGTCTGGCCGGCCAACTCCTCGCCGATGGCCTCGATGACGTTGTTCGTCTTTCGTTAGACAAGAACAGGGTTCCCGGAGCGAGCATCAGTGTCATTCGCAGGGGACAGATCGTAAGAACGCAAGCCTATGGGGTGTTGCGGCTCGGCGCAGCACAGAAGGCCAACACGGACACTGTTTTCCAGGCGGCATCGGTCGGTAAGCCGGTTATGGCGATGGCGTGTCTCCAAATGGCGC
>JBKKAI010000638.1:0-2738 GCA_046714815.1 Terriglobia bacterium
CTACCAGGTGATGTATTCGCCCGTGCGCCTCGGCGGCGACAATTTCCTGCAAACCGCCAGGGTCACGTTCACTCTCAACCAGTTCGTAAAAGAGTGATGAGTTATGAGTGATGAGTTATGAGTTAAAACTCACAACTCTTAGCTCATAACTCATAACTCACAACTGCTTCTTATGGCTTACGTCGCATCCAATCTGAATCGTTTCTACGCCGCGGTGGAATCGGCATACGGTGTTGTGCCGGCCGTCCTGCCCGACCACGCTTTTCGCGCGCTCAGCCTGGAGCTCGAGCTCCAGCAGCAGTACCTCGAGCGCCGCGACAAAAGCGGCAGCCGCAGCTTTCTGGGCGTGGTCGCAGCGGGCAGGCGGCAGGGCCGCTTCGCAACCGAAGCCTACCTGATGTCGGGCGGCGCCGCCGGAACGGCCCCTGACCTGGCGCCCTTCTTCCAAGCGGCCTGCGGCGGCGCGCCGCTGGTGTTCGCCGGAGGCACGGCCGCCGCCGGCTGCACCACCACCGACATCGCCTTTTCCGCCGCGCACGGCCTGTCCGTGGGACAGGCCATCGGCAGCAACGGCGAATTGCGTTTCGTCACCAGCGTGACCAGCGCCACGGCAGTAGTCGTCAGCCCTCCGTTCAGCGCTGCGCCGGCGGCGTCGAGCGCCATTACCGCCACGGTCAGCTACCCGCTGGCCGCCTCGCTGCCGTCGCTGGCGATCTTCGATTACTGGGATCCGGCGTCGGCCCAGCAGCGTATCCTGAACGGCGCCGCTGTCGGCCAGATGCAGATCGAAGTGGAGGGCGACTTCCACGTGGCGCGCTTCTCCGGCGAAGGACAGGACCTGATTGACTCGATCACCTTCGCCACCGGGCAGGGTGGCCTGGGGGCGTACCCCACCGAGCCGGCCACGCGCACCTACGCCGGCGCCCCGCTCGCCGGCCACTTCGGCCAACTCTGGCTGGGCGCTTCGCTCTCGCGATTCAACACGCTGGTAAGCGCGCGCCTCGAGCTCGACAACGGCCTGGAGCTGCGCCGCAACGAGCTGGGATTCGCCGTGCCGCAGGGCATCGCGCCGGGCGACCGCAAGGTTACCTTTGACTTCGAGCTGTTCCAGAACGACGACGCCGCCACGCGCACGCTTTACACGGCGGCGCGCAACCGCACGCCGGTGGCCGCCGGCATCCAGCTTGGATCGGGCGCCGGCAGCCTGTTCGGCGCCTATCTGAAGTCGCTGGCGCCGCAGCCGCCGAAGAATGACGCGAAAGAGAACCAGTTGAAATGGTCCTTCACCGGCGCGCGCGCCGCCGGCGGCGGCTCCTCAAGCGCCGCCACCAGCGACGATGAGTTGTGGATCGCCTTCGGTTGATCACCGGCCTTTGCGCCGAAAGGAGAACGGCTTTGTATACACATGCATCGAGACGAACGCTTTCCAGCAAGAGTTGCCCCGGGGTCACCTTCACCGTGCGGCTACTTTCCTACGGGCGGCGCGGTGAAATCGCCGCGCGGCTGGGCCGCGCCTTTACTCCCGAGGGCCCGCAGGGCGACGACCTCGGCGCCGCCATCGAGCTGATGCGCGCGCTGATGAGCGCGATGCTGGTCGCAGTGAATGGCCTCGAGGTGGACGGACGGCCGTTCGCCGGCGCCTTCAGCGGAGAGGCCAGGTCCGCGACAATCGAGGAATTCCTGGACACCGCGCCGGAGGATCTTGTGGACGAGATCTGCGCGGCGCTGCTGGCCGAAGCCCGCCTCGATCCGGACGCGGAAAAAAACTACGTGCCGCCTTCTGGTATGTCGCCCGCGGGGACGGAAGGCGGTTCGAATGCCGCGAATGCAAGCTGAACCGGCTCTGGGTGGGGCGGAACTGCCGGCGTTACTTCCCCGACAGCGTCGAGCCGGGCAAGCCGATCTGGCAGGCGCCTTCGCGCCCACCGCTGACGATTGACGAGTGCCCGACGTCGTTTGTGACCGGCGAGTCGCTGGCGCTGGCCGCGGATTTCATGATCGCCCAGCAGATACGGCGTGGCCCTCTGTCGGGCGGCTTCTACGCGTGGCCGGCGCGCCTGGTGGATGCCTGGCTGGCGCTGGGGGCCGAATTCGCCCTCTGGCAGCAGCGTGAAACCGAGCGGCGCAGCCGCCGCTGAGCCTACCAGACGTAATCGAAGTCAATCGGCACGGCCTTCTCGGCGCTGTTCCAGCGCAGCACGATGGAGGGTGGTCCCGAAAGCCTTGGCGTTGCCGGCAGCTCGAATTCGAGGTGTCGCTGGTTATACCAGCAGGGGAGGCCGTTCCAGCCCATGCAGTTCGCCGGCGTGGCAGTGATTGGGCTCGATCCAGACGGACGAATCACAGTGCCGCCAATGAAGATAGCCAGGTTCGGCATATCGTCCAGCTGGAATGCCTCGACGTCGACTAACAAATAAAAGGAGTCGTGAAAGGTCATCATTTCTTCGGCCAGCGGCTTCTTATCAAAGTCCCACCGAGCAGACTGCGCGACATTTGCTGCCGCACTCGTTGGCGTAGAGAGCGACAGCCCGAAAAGGCGGCCGCAGCCAGTACTTGTCGTTGACTGGCCCCATTCCTTTCCATTGGCGCTGCGGCTTTGCTTGCGAGTGCGCGGGCATCGCAACACCAAGAGCCACGAGCAGAACAACCCAGCAAAGTGCACGAGTACTTGGGTTCATGGCCTGCTGACGCGCAACCAGGGAACTTCGTTTCAACGAAATCTTGCGAATTCCGCCAGG
>JBKKAI010000639.1:0-8456 GCA_046714815.1 Terriglobia bacterium
CCCGGCGGGCGGCCAGAATCCGGCGCCGGACACTGGCCGCTCGTCACCCTGCAACGACTCAAATAAAGAGCTCCACGGAAACGTGGAACACTTGTGCGAGCTTTCTGGCCTGTTCCTTGCTGATCGAGCGTTTCCCGCTCAAGGCCTCGGACACCCGGCCGCGCGTTCCGAAAATGACGAGTAGGTCGTTGGGCTTTCGACCGCTCGCTTCCATCAGATGACCCAACACCTCGTTTGGCGGGAGTTGGGCCAGCGGGTGATGGTGGTCGTCATAGGCCTCGATCAGGATCGCCATGGTTTCTATCAGTGCTGATTCTTCCCGGGACAGTCTCTCCTGGCCCTTCTCCATGAGTCTGCCCACCGCCGCGACCATGACATCGTATTCCACCTCCGTTTCGATAGCCTTCAGCACGATGCGGTTGGCGAGCCGCAAGTACTTTCTGCGGTCGATCGCCGGGCTCGCGCTCATCGGTTCCACACTCCTTTCTCGTATTCCTTGTGCGTCAAGAGATGCCGAATGAACAGGATCTTGCTCCTGAAATTGATCTCCGCGATGAGCCGAAACTTGTTTCCGCCGATATCGAGCACGATGTGTGGCGCCACAACATCCGCGCCGCTAAAGCTTGCCCTTACCTCGGCGAAATTGGCCCGGGTCGCACGCCTCGCAATCTGGTACCAGCGGTCCAAGGGAGCCTTTGCTTCCTGCTGCCGCTCGCAAAACACTCGGATGGCCTTGTAACTCACAACGTGCATGCACTTCATCATGGTCCCATAATGGGACCAGCCATGTCAACCGGCATCACCAAGCCTGCGGTCGAGAACCACAACGGCGGCGGCGCGTGCTCCGAAGGGCTGACAGCGGGGCAGCGGGAAAGTTATACTAACGCCCATACGGCATGAGCGCTTCTTCCCCAGGAAGGCGCTACCCGGCGGGGCTGTTTGACCTTCCGCAGGATATCGCCCGCGAGCTGCCGCTCGATCTCGTCGAGCTGTGGGTGCGGAGCGACCAGACCACTCCCGCGGCCGCCGAGATTCTGGAGCAGACGGTGGTTCAGGGAACAACGGTGGTTTCCGATGCCGCCGGCCTGACCTCGCTGACCCGCGAGCGCGGATTGATCGAGATCCTGGCGCTGATCAACCGGCCGAAAGAACTGATCCACGCCTGCGGCACAGCCGGTGGCGGGAAAGCGGTGGGAATCTGGGCCGCCGATAATACCCAGATGTGGTATCCGGAAAAAGTCTCGCCGGGCGAGATTCTTTCCATGCTCCTCGCGGTGCAGGACAAGATCGGCGCCGAATGCCAGGTCCAGGTGGGAATGGCCGCTCACACCGGCAGGTTTTACAGCATCGGCGGCGGCCTCTACGGTCCCGAAGCCGACGGCATCGAAGAGGTAGCTGAGAACCAGACCGAGGGTGGGGAGATCCTTGTCAGCCGGCAGATGGCTGAGCGCCTCGGCGAGGGTCATGGTTTTTCCCTCAACCCCTGTCCTGAGGTTTTTTCTCACATCGGCGAGCTTTTGCGGCTGACCGGAGGCCCACGCCGGGAGCACGTTCCCACCGAGAATGCCCGCTATCCGATTCCCTACTCCGATGCCTTCTACGCAGCGCTGGTGGAATATCAGAAGAATCCGGAGCCGGCCTTGCTCTCGGCCATCGAAGCCAGGTTTACGCAAGATATGGCGGTCGTGCTGGTGGACCGCGGGCGCGGGGGAAGCATCGCCGGCGAGGCCGGACTATTGGAAGAGCTGGCCCTTTCGGTCCTGATGCGGAAGACCGGCAACGATCTGCTGGGTTCCGCCGGGAAGGAGATCAAAGTGGTGGGAACACTGGGAATTTACACCTTCCCGGACTGCGCCGACGCCGTGCGTTTTGCGCTTCAGTTCCGCTCCGAGTTGAAGCGGGCGGATGTGCGGTGCTGGATTGGCGTTGACTATGGCCCGATCCTGGTCTGCGAATTGCAGAACGGAGGGAAAGACGTTTCGGGCATGCCGGTGAACGTGGCTTCGAAGATGGCCCAGGACCTCGGCAAGATGGATCGGGTTTATCTGACGAAAGCTGTCGTCCAGAAAGCGAAGGTGGCCGATTTTGCCCCCCTCACGATGACGGCCTCCGGTTTCACGATCGAAGCGTTCGAAGGATGATCGCCAATAACTTGCTGACAAAGGCCGCACAGGCAGGAATGCCTGTGCCACAGCTCCGGTCTTCAGGCCTGGCCGAACCGATGGCGCCGTGCTGTCCACCGGGCGCCCAGATATTCGCCCATGTCGAGCGTGCCCGACATTGCCGCGCCAACGCTGGAATCCCCTCCGACCTTGCCCGTGAAGCGAAACATCAACGAGTCGCCGTGCCGCTCGGTGTACGAGCTGGCCAGCGAGACCGCATCGCCGTCAATGCTGCCGGAAAGCTCCCGGGCCACGTAGTTGCCGTGGTGGGCGCCCTCGATCCTGTTCCCGTTCTGCTTCAGAAACAGCGCATGCGTGGACCGGTTCGCCGCAAACTCAATATCTACATCCCAATGGCCGCTGAGGTCCGCCACCGGCGCCTGGGGTGGCCCAGCGGGCTTCGGCCGGCGCGCGCTCGAAAGAACCTGGTGGATCCTATCCGCCACGATCTTCTCGTCGCCCGGCGACATCATGTAGGCCGTGATCGAAATCCCCGTTTCTGTACCTGTCTCACCCTGTCCGGAACGGCCGCCTCCGGCCAGTGCGATGCGTGGCTCGGTCGTGAACAGCACTCGTGCCACCTCCTGACCCGTGATTCCCAACTGGGCGCCATCCCACCGGATGGCCAGGCCCGGACTCCGGTTGGAAAGACCCTGCGCCTCCCGAACCGAGGTCGTGACGCCCGGAATCTGTGTCACGCGCCTCGAAATATGGTCGAGCCAGGAGAGCCACACGTTCCACTCGGCCTTGTGGTCCCGCTTCACCCACATCTCGACCGCCATCAGCATGCCCATCACTTCCTCTTTACCGACCTTCATCGAACGGCCATATCCGTGATGCGGCGCGCTGTGAATCCAGGCCGCCTTCACCAGGTCTTTGCGCCCCAGCAGAATGCCCGCGCACTGCGGCCCTCGAATGCATTTGCCGCCGCTGTAACCCACCAGCGTCGCGCCCCGCTTGAGGTGAACGTTGGGGATGGTGAGGACCTCGGCGGCAGCGTCCACCAGCACCGGCACGTTCTGCCGCCCGGCAAGCTCTGTGATCGCCTCAAACGCCAGCGGACCTGTTTCGGCGCGCGGCCCGGCAAGCACGTAGATCATCGCCGTGCGCGGGCCGATCGCCGCCGACAGCTCCTCGCGGGTCTCGACCTCGATCACCCGCACTCCCACCGATCGCACCGCCGAATCGTAGACGTTGCGGGAGTGCCTGGGAAAAATGACTTCATCCTTTTGGAAGCCGCTGAGATTGGGGATACGCACGTGCAGGTCCGGGTTGCCGCCGGCGACGCACGCGGCCGTGGCGTGGGCCAGGGCGGCCGCGCACCCGGACGTGACGATGCCCCATTCGGCGCCGGTCAACTGGGCCAGGCGCTTCCCTACCGCTTCCATCAGCTCGTCGAGCTGCACGTACTGGAGCGCCGCCGCTTCCTTCGCCGCCCGCACCTCGGGCAGCTCGAGCGAGCCTCCGATCACGGTAAAAGTGCCCCGGCAGTTAATCACCGGGCGGACGCCGATTGACTTGTAGATGTCGGGTCCGGCACGCAGGCCGTCGGCGGGTCCGAGAAATCCGGTCAGAGATAACCATGTCCCGCGTGTAAACAGCTCGCGCCGGCTGAAACTGCCAACGCTCCGCAAAAAGGAATTCTTCAGATTCTCCAACACGGGCCACCTCCAATTGTGCGACGCCGCGGCACAGGCTTTCCAGCCTGTGCGAGTTTTATGCTAAAAGCACCAAAGGGGCATTGTAACGGACAATGGGATTGATTCCGCATCACGATGGGCGTAAGATGGCTTCAATGTAAGGTGGCTCCAAAAGGTCAAGTCTAAAGCGCGCCCTCTGGCGAGACGCGCGCACACGAACGAAAACGGTCGGCTCCACTTCAGTCGAGAGGAGAGGGGACATGACTCGATTCCATCAGACGATCGTTGGATTGGTGTTTCTGTCGCTGGCTCTGGCCGGCGTCGCCTCTGCGCAGACAGCATCGCTCAGCGGCACGGTGAAGGACCCGAGCGGCGCCGTTTTGCCCGGCGTCACGGTCAGTCTGAAAGACACGGCCAAAGGCGGCACGCGTGCGGCGGCCACCGACTCGGCGGGCAACTACCTGTTTCCCCTGCTGCCGCCGGGCGAATACGAGATCAAGGCCGCACTCTCCGGCTTTCAGAGCTTCCTGCAACCGGGCATCGTGCTGCTGGTGGATGAGCGCCAGCGGCTGGACTTCACCCTTCAGGTGAATGCCGTCTCGACGGCGGTCGAGGTCACCGGCAGCGCCACCTCGGTGCAGACCGAGACGGGACTCTCGGTGGGCTCGGTGATCGAGAACCGCCGCGTCCTCGAGCTTCCGCTCAACGGGCGCAACTTCAACGATCTGAGCCTGGCCACGGCCGGAACTTTCCTGCCCAACACCGGCGCGCGGCTGGGGCAGACGTTCGGATTGATCTCCGGCGGCCTGCGCGACAACGCCGGCAACTTCCTGATGGACGGCATCAACAACAATGACGTCACCCAGAACCAGATCACCTTCCAACCCAATGTCGAGGTGATCCAGGAGTTCAAGATCCAGAACAACACCTACAGCGCCGAATACGGACGCAACGCCGGCGCGGTGGTCAACATTGTCACCCGCTCCGGCTCGAACACCTTCCACGGCAGCGTCTTCGAGTTTCTGCGAAACGAGGTGTTCGACGCGCGCAATTTTTTCAACACCCGGCCCCAGGCGCAGGCTCCCTTCAAGCGCAACGTCTTCGGCTGGGTGATGGGCGGGCCGCTGACCGTTCCGCGTGTCTACAACGGACGCGACCGCACCTTTTACTTCCTGAACTACGAGGGCCGGCGCCAGCGCGAGAACCAGACGCGCAGCACGCGGGTGCTGACCGAGAGCGAGCGCGCCGGTATCACCGACCCGATCGCGCGGCGGCTGGCCGCGCTGCTGCCGCTGCCGAATATCGCCGGCGCCGGCGCCACCGGCGCAAACTTCACCGCCGCGAGCGCACTGGTGCGTGATCAGGACCAGTTCTCCGTGAAGCTCGACCACCGCTTCAACGACCGCAGCTCGATCTTCGGCCGCTACACCTTCCAGGATGACCGGCGCATCGAGCCGTTCAGCCAGGGGAACCTGCGCGACGTGCCGGGGTTCGGCGACATCGTACCCGCGTTCCCACCAACGCAGTAATCGGCGGGACGCACCTGTTCACCACGCGTCTTGTGAACGACTTCCGCCTTGGGATCAACCGCAACAGCCCGAATTTTCTCAATGTCGAGTTCACCAACCCGGACGAGTTGGGGTTGCCCGTGGGCATCAACCGCCCCTACGGGGCGCCGGACATTTTCCTGGTGAGCAACAACCTGCGGTTCGGCAGCCCGAACTTCACGCCACAGGGGCGGCGGGTGACGGCTTTCGTGTACCAGGACAACTTGAGCTGGACCCACGGGCGGCACCAGTACAAATTCGGCGCCGAGGTGCGGGGCAACCGCTTCAACTCGTTCAACAACAATATCAACCTGGTGCTGCGCTTCAACACCGTGGCCGACTTCCAGGCCGGCCGCCTGGCCCAGGCCACACAGAACACCGCCGAGCGCGTCGTGGCGTTGCGCGGTACAAACGTCAACTTCTACGCGCAGGACGACTGGAGACTGGCCCCGGGCCTGACGATGAACCTCGGCGTGCGCTACGAGCTCAACACGGTCCCGCACGACGAGCGAAAGTTTCTGAGCGTTTTTGATCTCGCCACCCGCGAGTTCACCCGCACCGGCGAAAGCCCTTACGGCGGCGACCACAACAATTTCGGGCCGCGCGCCGGCCTCTCCTGGGACCCCTTCGGCAAGGGCAAGACGGCGGTTCGCGCCGGCTACGGCATCTATTTCGACCAGGTTTCGTTTGAGCGGCCCAGCGCCCTGTCCTCGAACCCGCCGCTGAATTTCAGCCGGCTGGCCAGCAACACCACGCTGGCTAACCCGCTGGGCGCCGGCACCGGCACGCCCAATGTGGCGGTGATTGACCGCGGGCTGCGTACCCCTTACATCCAGCAGTTCAATTTCAACATCCAGCAGCAACTCTTCCGCGACACCACCATCGAGGCGGGCTGGTACGGATCGAAGGCCACGCGGCTGCTGCGCATTCGCGACGTCAACGCGTTTCTGGCGGGCGTACGGCCCGTCCCGCGCTCGGCGTCCGGACTCGCCCTGGCCCGGATTGACCTGACCGAGGCGGCGTCCAACTCCACCTTCCACTCGCTCCAGGTAACCGGCCGCAGTCTTTACAAGGGATCGAACTTTTTCCTGGCCTACACTCTGTCGAAGGCCATTGACGACGTTTCGAGCGACTCCGCCCTGGCCTTCCAGAACCCCCGCGATGCCCGCCTCGACAAAGGACTGGCGGACTTTGACGCGCGCCACCGCCTGGTGTTCAGTTGGGTATACGAGCTGCCCTTCCGCGCTTCAGGTGTGGCGGGTGCTGTGATCCGTGGCTGGCAGGTCTCCACCATCGGCAGCTTCCAGAGCGGCAACCCGTTCCACCCGCTGCTGTCGGCTAACAACAGCGGCACCGGCGACTTCCTCGATCGCCCCAACCTCGCCGGCGATCCCAAGGGCCCTGGCACGGTTGACCGGTTCTTCAACACCGATGCGTTTGTTCTGCCGCCGGCCGGCCAATTCGGTAACGTGGGCCGCAACATCGTTACCGGCCCCGGCTTCGCCAACGTGGATCTTGGCATTTTCAAGAACCAGTACTTTGGCAAGTCGGAGCGCTACCGGATGCAGTTCCGCGCCGAGTTCTTCAACGTGTCCAACCACCCGAACTTCGAGCGGCCGCAGCGCGTCTTCCCCAGCGGCACCTTCGGACGCCTGCTGAACACGCGTACGCCGGCCGGCGACGGCGGCTCCGCCCGCCAGATCCAGCTCGGCCTGAAGTTCTACTGGTAAGGACCAAGGTAAGTCCCGCCCGTTCTACGGCGGCACGGCGAAAGAAATCGTGACCTCGGCGAAAATGTTGAGCCACCGGTCCTGTGTGCGGACGCCGGGGACCGCGCCAAAGGCATCACCGTCGGTAAAACCGCGGTAATACCGGGCGTTCACACCCACGCGGACCAAGGGGACGTTCGGCTGCTTCTTCGTCACCGCGACACTGCCGCCAAACATGCTGTAGTAACCCCAGCCACCCCGGTCTCTGCAGCGCCGGCAGGTAATCTCGAAGTACTCGCTCGGCTGCTCGAGCGACTCCCCATAGCTCAGGTGAGTACCACCGCCGCCAACCCAGAGCAGCACGCGGTCGCCGGCCAGGGGAAGGATCGCGCGCCCTCCGACAGGCGCCATGATCTGATAGTCGCGAATACGAAGGTCGCCGAACGCGGACGGAAGGAAGTCTCGCACGCCCGCCGCCCCGAATACCGCGTCCAGGCCCAGATCGAGCTGCAGATAGCGCTGAAAGCGGTACCCGTAACCGGCCGATAACAGCGCGCTGGGCCGAAACGAACCTCCCAGGTCGCCGCGCGGTGTTCCGGCGCCCACGCCGATGTGAATGTTATGGGGGCGATACCAGTCCTGCGCCGCCAGCGGCGCCGCCAGAAGCAGGCAAATTGCAACTCTCACGGCGGGCTAGACGCGCACGGCCCGCGGCAGGTTTCAATTTGTATTTGAAGAACCCGCGCACAGGCAAGAATGCACTGGGCCCCGTGCGGCGGGTCATAGCGGCAGTTTGCGAAGGCGGAGCGCGTTGGCGATCACCGAGACGGAGCTGAAGGTCATCGCCGCGCTGGCCATCATCGGACTGAGCAGCAGCCCGAATAGCGGGTAAAGCGCGCCGGCGGCGATGGGCACGCCCAGCGTGTTGTAAACGAACGCGAAGAACAGGTTCTGGCGGATGTTGCGCATGGTCGCCTGGCTCAGGCGTCGCGCGCGGGCGATGCCGCGCAGGTCGCCCTTCACCAGCGTGACGCCGGCCGATTCCATGGCCACGTCCGCGCCCGTGCCCATGGCGATACCGACATGCGCCTGCGCCAAAGCGGGAGCGTCGTTTACTCCGTCGCCGGCCATGGCCACCACCCGGCCCTCGGCCTGCAGGCGCTTGACGATCTCGCCCTTCTGCTCCGGCAGCACGTCTGCCTCTACCTGATCGATGCCCAGCTTGCGGGCCACCGCCTCAGCCGTGGTACGGTTGTCGCCGGTGACCATGACCACGCGAATGCCCTCCTCATGCAGGACGCGGATTGCCTCGGGCGTGGACTCCTTGATCGGATCCGCGACCGCGATCAAGCCGGCGGCACGATCGCCGACGGCAACGAACATGACGGTCTGTCCATC